>CALCHD010000001.1 GCA_937901105.1 uncultured Bacteroidales bacterium
GGTATAATCAAAAATGGTGTATGCAAAACCGATACAGAGCTTACACCCGACATGGTAAAGTGCTTTTACGATATAGTAAATGAATGCTTCATCGGTCACCCTGTTTCGGATGTGGGCACTGTAATGATTCAGACTCTTGTGGCATCCCTTGGTGAAAATGCTCTTGCAATGTCGATTATTCCCCGATGAGAGCATCCGCTGATAAGTATGCGCCTTGAGTCCTCCTCTATGAGAAGATACTGCTCGTGAAGAAAGGTGTCCGGGCGCAGAGTGCCGTTCTGGCGCAGATTCAGGCCGAAGCTGGGGAAGGGATGGGGCCGGCTCAGATCGTTGCCGGAGCGGAGGGTGATGCCGGGGGCAAGTTCCAGCGTATCATCCTTGATCCGTTCCACAACTTCCTTACATGGCTTGACGGTGCTTATGCAAAATTGTTGAGATGGTGTGCAAGAAACAGGAAAACTACAATTTTTGCTTCATTTGCCCTATTCCTGTTTGTAGTTATCGGAGGTGGTGCACTTGTAAAGACAGAGTTCTTCCCTGCATCCGACAACGGACGAATTTCAATTACTGTTGAGCTTCCTATGGGTACAAGACAGGAGATTACAAGAGACCTTGCTCTTGAGCTTGTAGACAAGTTCATGACAAAATACCCGGAGATTGTAACCTGTAACGTGAGTGAGGGTGCATCAAGTTCAAGTGCCAGTGCATTTGAGATGATGCAGAGTTCAGGTACTCATGCAATGAGCTTCAATATCAATATTGGCAGTGTTGAGGACAGGGAGAGGGGATTGTATGAGATCTGTGACATGATGCGTAATGATTTGGCTGAATATACCCAGATCAGGACATTCCAGGTAGTAGCCGGCGGACAGAGCGGCGGTATGGGCGGTGAGCCTACAGTTGATGTTGAGCTTTACGGCTATGATTTCAATGATACAGACAAGGCTGCCCTTATGGTAGAGCAGGGCTTCCGCAGTATTCCTGGCGTTAAGCAGGTAATTATCAGCCGTGATGAGTATACCCCAGAGTTCCAGGTGGACTTTGACCGTGAGAAGATTGCCCTTAACGGACTTAATACAAGCACAGTTTCCACTTATTTGAGAAACCGTATCAATGGTGTTACAGCTTCTTATTTCCGTGAGGACGGTGAGGAGTATGACATCAATATCAGATATGCCCCTGAATTCCGTACTACAGTTGAGGATATTGAAAACATCCTTATCTACAATGCAATGGGACAGGGAATCAGATTGCGTGACCTTGGTGAGGTTAAGGAGATCCTTACCCCTCCAGCGATTGAGCGTAAAGACCGTGAAAGGCTTGTAACTGTTTCGGCTGTTGTTCCTAATGGAATGGCTATGTCTGACCTGGTTTCTGCAACACAGGGCTTTATGGATAATCTTGCTTTGCCAATGGGTATCAGCTGGCAGTTGGGAGGTACATATGAGGATCAGCAGGAGACATTCGGCGACCTTATCATGTTGATGGTCCTAATCATTATCCTTGTGTTCATTGTAATGGCTGCACAGTTTGAGTCACTTACATATCCGTTTGTAATCATGTTCTCAATTCCATTTGCATTTGTGGGTGTGATTATGGGATTTGTGGTTACAGGACAGCCTTTGAACGTAATGTCAATGATCGGCCTTATCATGCTGATGGGTATTGTGGTTAAGAACGGTATTGTGCTTATCGACTACATCATCCTTTGCCGTGAGAGGGGAATGGGTATTGTGCATGCGATTGTAACGTCGGGAAGATCACGTCTCCGTCCTGTGCTTATGACAACTATGACAACCGTGCTTGGTATGGTTCCTATGGCAATCGGCACCGGTGAGGGCTCAGAGATGTGGAGAGGCTTGGGTACCTGTGTGGCTTGGGGCCTTTCAGTATCTACACTTATTACTTTGGTGATTGTGCCTGTAATGTACGCAGTATTTGCCGGCAATGGCCTTAAGAGAAAGAGAAAAGCAGAACTTAAGGCAATGAATGAGTTGGCAAAATAACTTAAAACAGATTGAAATGAAAGCAGTATTTATATCATATAACCAGGCCTTCAAGGATGAGATTCTTGACATTATGCTTAAAGCAGGTGTGAAAGGCTTTACAAACTGGGAAGAGGTTACCGGAAGGGGTTCACGTGGTGGTGAGCCCCACTACGGAGACCACGCATGGCCTACCCTAAACTCTGCAATGATGGCCGTTTGTGAAGACAGGATTGCAGAGGACTTTATGAAAAGGCTGAAAGTGCTGGATGAGAACAACCCGCTGATGGGCTTGAGAGCCTTCAGCTGGACAGTTGATTCAACAATATAGAATGAATAATTAGGCTAAAATTGTATATTTCTCCCCAAAAGTTTCTCCATTATGAGACTTCTGGTGGAAATTCCGAAAGGAGCGGAGCGGCGGTTATCCTCAAGGGTGACTGCCGTTTCCTTTTTCATGGCACGGAATGCGCGGTGTGCCTTTATTACCGATGTAAAGAAACTCCATTTTCCCTGCAGCAGATATGCAATGCCGGTAAGGCCGTCTACGCACATCCTTATAAATATGAACAGGCTGCGGTTCCCCCATTTTCCTCCAAAGGCTTCCCATCCTTCTGTTGTAGGGAGGTTCTTGTAAAGCATAAGGAGGTTGTTCCTGTAATTGAAGAACAGTTTTCTTGGAGAGTTGTTTGGAAGAGTCCCGCCGCCAACGTGGAACACATGGCTTTGAGGTACTGCCCAGACCTGGTGTCCGGACAGCTGTGCCCTCCAGCAGAAGTCAATCTCCTCCATATGGGCAAAGAACCCCTCATCCAGCCCCCCAAGTTCACGCCAGACGCTGCTCCTTACAGCCATACAGGCCCCGCTGGCCCAGAAGCACTGCACGGCATTGTCATACTGTCCCTTGTCTTCCTCAACAGTTGAGAGCACCCTCCCCCTGCAGAATGGAAATCCAAGAATGTCTATGTATCCTCCACATGCTCCTGCATATTCGAATGTTTCATATTTTCCTCCCGACAGATTGCCTTCTCCTCCGCACTGGCCAGCCTTGAACAGTCCGGTAAGGTCCTCTTTTCCGGTAGCCTCCATGCACAGCTGCTGGTGCCTTCCTTCAGAGAGCATCTTCGGCTGGCATATGCCTGCTTGAGGATGTGTGTCCATAAAGCTGATGAGTGGTTCCAGCCAATTGTCGGGAACAAGAATGTCTGAATTCAGGAGGATGAAATATTCTGCCTCCACTTGCTGCAGGGCACGGTTGTAACCTCCGGTGAAGCCGTAGTTGCTGTCCAGTACAATGGTGCGGATATGAGGGTAATTTTCTTTAAGGAATGAAAGTGAGCTGTCGGAAGAGCAGTTGTCTGCCACAATTATGGATACGTTGCCCTCTCCATTTGCGGAAGGGAGTGATGCCGGGGTATTGGCCACCAGGGCCGGCAGGTATTTGCGGAGAAATTTTTCCCCGTTCCAGTTGAGAATTACAATAGCAACCTTATCCATAATGATACAAATATAACTTTTTGCCCGATGATTGGTGCAAAAATGCTTATAAAATGACAAATATTTATATCTTTGCCAAAATATGTATATAAATTTGGAATAATTGGAACCAAATATCATTAATTAAAATAAATCTATAACTTATGTTTAAAGGACATCCAAAAGGGTTGCTAGCTGCAGCTCTAAGTAACATGGGAGAGCGTTTCGGTTACTACATCATGAACGCCGTACTTGTATTGTTCCTATGTTCAAAATTCGGTTTGACAGATGCCCAGGGTTCAGGAATCTACTCGGCATTCTATTCAGGAATCTATG
>CALCHD010000002.1 GCA_937901105.1 uncultured Bacteroidales bacterium
ATGGCGAAGCAGAGGAGACTGCGTCGTCCACCTGCAGGAAATATCTTCTCCTTTATTTTTGAATAAATGAAACCGGTGACTTCTTAATTGAGGTCACCGGTTCTGTTTTTTAGGCTCCCGCCAGGCGGCTCCCGGCCTTCCGTGCTACACGGCCTCCGCCGGGCTTCTGATGAAGCCTTCTGTCGGGAAGAAAATCCCGGTCTAGTCATCAATTGTAGGGGGCTCAGAGGTTGAGTACTCGTCAAGCCTGTTTTTCCAAAGGTATTTGTTGGTCTCCCTTGCAATTACCTTGCTCAAAAGAAGCAATGAGATGAGGTTAGGGAATGCCATAAGGGCGTTGGCGCAGTCTGCCATGCTCCATACAAGGGCAAGGTCTATGTTTGCACCAAGATAAGCCGCAACTATCCAAAGGCCCCTGAACACATAGATGGTCTTGCGGCCGGCAATGTACTGGATGGCTTTCTCACCGTAGTAGCTCCATCCAAGGATGGTGGAGAAGGTGAAGGTGATAAGTCCTATTACCAATATTGGGGTTCCAATGTATGGAATCTCCGCAAATGCCATATGGGTAAGTTTGGCACCGTCATTTACACTGATATGAGGGTATGCGATGATACTGCTCACAATTACCAGACCTGTAAGGGCACATACTACAACGGTATCCCAGAAAGTTGCTGTAGAAGAAACCAGAGCCTGCCTTACAGGGTTTCTTGTCTGGGCTGCCGCAGCAACGATAGGGGCAGAACCCAAACCGGATTCATTTGAGAACAGGCCTCGGGCTATACCAAAGCGGGCTGCCATCATAACGGTACCGCCTACAAACCCTCCTCCTGCCGCTTGTGGGGTGAATGCAGATTTTACGATAAGGTTTATTGCAGGGCCAATGAACTCCCAGTTGATGCAAAGGATTGCAACGCAGCCAAGCACATAGAAAATGGCCATGAACGGAACCAGCGCCTCACAAACCTTGGCAATTGCCTTTACTCCAAAAATGATTACAAGTGCCACAAGGGTTGCAACCACAAGACCTGTAATCTGGGTGGAGATACCGGTGTATGACTCTCCAAGAAGCCCCGGCTGGGCAAGCAGCGATGCAATGGCGTTGGATTGTACGGAGTTGCCGATACCAAAAGCGGCAATGGCTGTAAATATGCAGAACAGAACTGCCAGCCATTTCATCTTCAAACCCCTCTCAAGGGCATACATTGGGCCACCTATCATTGTGCCGTCGTGGCTCTTTACCCTGTATTTGATAGCAAGGAGTCCCTCGCTGTATTTGGTTGCTATTCCAAAGAAGCCGGCCATCCAGCACCACAGCACTGCACCCGGACCTCCAAGGGTAATGGCAGTGGCCACTCCAATGATGTTTCCTGTACCGATTGTTGCCGCCAATGAGGTGGCAAGTGCGCCAAACTGGCTTACATCTCCAGAAGAACCCTCATCCCTTGTGAACGAAAGTTTGATTCCCTTAAAGATTTTCCTTTGGGGAAATTTGAGGATAACGGTAAGGTAAATGTGAGTTCCAAACAGAAGAATGATTGTAGGCCATCCCCATAAGGCTCCCGACAGGGCATCAACAAAAGCTGAAATGGAGAAGTGAAGCATTTGCGTAAACGGCACCATAGTTTTGAATTTTAGGTTTATCTTTGCCAAAGTTAATAAAAATATGAGAAAATACATATACATAGCAATAGCTTCATTATCGGTAGCATTGGGATTTTTGGGGATGTTCCTCCCCATTCTTCCAACCACTCCACTATTGCTCTTGGCCATCTGGCTGTATATGCGCTCCAGCAGGAAAGGGGTCAAGATGATTCTTTCCAACAGAAGGCTCTCCCCATATGTACATTCATATTTTTCCAGGAGAGGTATCCCTTTGTACCAGTTAAAAAGAATTTTATTAACTTTATGGCTCACTTTAGGGGTGGCAATGGCCATATTCCACTCCAGGATTTCAGTAATTGCAATTTTGACTGCAGTAGGTATTGGAGTTACAGTGCACCTGTATTCAAAAAGAGAAAAAACAAACAAATAAAACATATGAAAAACTATTTTAGAATTGGAGCAACAGCACTTGCTCTATGTCTTGTTTCCCTTACAGGAGCCATGGCACAGTCCAATGACCCTGTAATAGACAAAGTGATTGAGATGGGAAAGAACGATAACCGTACAATGGAGTTTACTGATATCCTCTGCAACAGGTTCGGCGGACGTCTTGTAGGCTCTGATGCATATGAGAATGCGGCTGACTGGGTTGAGTATATGTTCAAAAGCTGGGGCCTTGAGGTTTGGCGCCAGGAAGTGGACGAGATGCCTGTAGGCTTCAACCGCGGACCATGGTTTGGAAGGATGCTTGGCGGAAGCGGTGCAACCCTTCATTTTGCTACACCTTCATATACTGCAGGCACTAAAGGTGTGCAGAGAGGACATGTTGTTAAAGAGCCAAGGTCAAAGGCAGAGTTTGAGAGGATGAAAGGGCAGCTTAAAGGTGCTTGGGTGCTTATTGGCGGCAAGAACAGCGGCTGGCCAATTGACTACTCTGCAAAAGGTGACAGCTTGAGGGCTGTGAAGATTGCAAAAAATGCGGAGATAGAGCGTGAGAATGCGGAAATCAGGAGATATAACAGGGAGTTGAGGACAAATCCTCCAAAAGTGAAGAAAGGGCAGCCTGCTCCAGAGCCTAAAAAGATGAAGGAGCTTGAGTATGAGCCGGCCTTGTTCTACAGAGAGATGGTTGAGGCAGGAATCCTTGGAATCATCCAGCCTTCAGAGATTCCAATCAGAGCACTTTATGATAGGAAGAACTGCATGGAGATGACATGGGAGACACTTCCAACTATCCCCGACATCAAGCTTAACGAGGACCAGTATGCCGAGATTGAGAAGATGGTTGAGCGCAGGGAGTACTTCCAGCTGGAGTTCGACATCCGCAACCACTTTAAGATGGGACCTGTGAAATTCCACAATATTGTAGGTGTGATGAAAGGTTCGGAGTATCCCGACGAGTATGTACTTTGCGGAGGCCACCTTGATGCATTTGATGTTGCTACCGGAGGTGTAGACTGCTGTGTTGGTGTTGCTCCGGCAATGGAGTCTGCAAGAATGCTTGCGATGTCGGGAGCAAAACCTAAAAGGACCCTGTTGTTCTGTGTATGGGCTGCAGAGGAATTCGGCTTGTGGGGCAGCAAGCATTTTGTTGAGAGCAACTGTGTTGACTTGAACAAGATTGCAAACTATTTCAACAGAGACGGCGGTCCGCTTGTTCCGCTGGGCATTACAGTTCCTGCTGCAATGTATGACGACTATGTAAAGGTATGTGCACCTGTAAATGGTGTCAATCCTGATTTTCCGTTTGAGGTAAAGAAGAGTGAGGCTGCTCCTGGACCTGTTCCGGCAACTGCAGGCGGTTCAGACCACGCATATTTTGTAATGAACGGATGCCCTTCTGTTAACCTTACTTTGGGAGACCCTAAAGGCTACAACTTCAATTACGGTGAAATCTGGCATACAGAGAGAGACCTGTATAACAAGAGTATTCCTGAATATCAGAACCACACTTCAATTGTTCAGGCAATCATCATGTACGGTCTTGGCAACCTGGATCATCTTCCAAGCAGAAAAGGCCTGTACAAGGAGTATGTTACCGGAAACGAGGATTTGAGAAGAAAGAAATAAGAAGAGTGATTAAAAGCAAATAGGAGGAGGGTGACTTAAAAAGCCCTCCTAAAAAATATACCCCCGCCAGAATAATCTAGCGGGGGTTGTCCGTTCATAACAAAGCCATGATTACTCTGCAG
>CALCHD010000003.1 GCA_937901105.1 uncultured Bacteroidales bacterium
CACTGCTTACCGTACGCCACTGCGCAGGTACAACATTCGTAAAACCAGTAGGACATCACCAGGTCGATGGTGACTATCGTGAGTCATGGCAGCCTCAACCGATGTCTCCTGTAGCAATCCAGAAGGCAGAGGCCATTGCAAAAGCGATTACAGACGCTCTCGGAGGATACGGAATCTTCGGAGTAGAACTCTTCATCAAGGGAGAAGATGTCATCTTCAGCGAAGTTTCACCTAGGCCACACGACACAGGTATGGTTACGATGATTTCACAGGACATGTCAGAATTCGCCCTTCATGCACGCGCCATACTCGGCTTGCCTGTACCGGAAATCAGGTTCTACGGCCCGTCAGCATCAAAGGCGATAGTTGTAGAAGGTAATACAAAGGAATACGAATTCTGCAACCTTGATAAAGTAGTGGAGGAACCGGGTGTTCAGATCCGCCTGTTCGGCAAACCTGAAATCGCAGGACATCGCAGAGTAGGAGTAATCCTCGCCACAGCCGATACTGTAGAGGAAGCGCTTGCAAAGGCAGAAAGGGCCTATGCCAAACTTGAAGTAAAGGTGTACTGATCGCTACTTCTTCAAGCCTGAAAGCACCCAGTCAGCTTTGATCTTATCTATTATCGCACATACGACCTCGTATGTGCGACTTTCTTTTGTATAGTCGGCAGGAGTTATGAAATTGACACGTTGCTGACGGAGAAGCTTCTTTGCTACATTGACCTTCTTCTTTATCTCAGGGTTATATACAGCGATTGAATTGCCCCCGAACATCTTGACGATCTTCATACATGGTACATCGGTCTCTCCATCACCGAAATATATCATATGAGGGAAAGGAATGCGCTTATTGTCTTCAGCCTGACTTTCATTGACCTTCTTGTTGTCACGCACGCTCAGGATACCCTTGTTGATCTTGAACAGGAACTGAGTCTTTGCGGTATAGTCGACAGCCACTCCAGGCCACTCGGCTTCCCCGGCGTCATTGTAGATGAAGGAACATGCAAAGATACGCTTGAACTCCTTGCCTATGGACGTACCTTCAATCATTTCAGCGAGTCCTGAGGAATTGATGTAATGCTCTATCTTTACTCCCCTCTCCTTTCCATAGGCATTGATGAGAGAGAACCATTCGGTCACGCCCTTGAAAAGCTCGACCGAAGCGCCGAAACGTCTGAAATCCTCACGACGAAGTTTGATATCAGCCTTACGGGCTTCATCAAACATCAGCTTCATATAGCTGAGGATATTGCTGGCATCCTGCCCCAAAGCGATGTTATCACTTTCTGTCCAGAACTCTTTCGGTGACTTTCCTATAGCCTGGATAAAACCAAATTCCTGCATGTTACCAGGAGAGAGTGTGCCGTCAAAGTCATAGATGAGGGCAACGATCGGTTTCTTTCTCATATAAAGATATTATAAAGGGTCCCAAAACGCCACATTTATCTGCGTTTCACCACAAATATAATGAATTATACACGCGCGAGAACAATTTTGGCTACTTTTGCGACAGAAAAACTAAAATCTGACTGAAAAAAAATGAAACATTACTTTACCAGATTCGAAGAAGCTATAAAAGCAAACTGGGAGCGCCCGGCTCTCGGAAATTTCAGAGGCGAGACTTTCACTTTCGGTGAGATAGCAACACAGATTGCTAAATTCCATCTGTTCTTTGAGTCTATAGGACTGAAGAAAGGCGATAAGGTAGCTCTTTGCGCAAAGAATTCTGCCCGTTGGGGTATCACATTCTTTGCAGCCAACACATACGAAGCAGTAGTCGTTCCTATTCTCGCGGATTTCCATCCGGAAAGCGTGAACACTTTGGTCGACCATTCGGAAAGCAAAGTTCTTCTTACAGACAGCGACATCTGGGCAAAATTGGATATTTCGTATTGTGTATAGCCGCCATTTGAAAGCATCCTCTGCAGGGTGGCATACTGCTCATGGCATTGGCTGTCGGGAACAAGATCATATTCACCCCTCTCAAGATGCTTGCACAGGGCGCTTCCCGGTTCAATGCTCATCTGGTATGCAGAAATGTGCTCTGGCGAGAGCTCTATCATCTTCCCGACGTTTTCTTCCCACTGCTGCTTGGAAAGCCCTCCGTAGCCGAAGATGAGATCAAGGCTGATGTTGGCAAATCCTGCTTCCCGAAGATGGCGGTAGGCCTGCACTGCCTCCTCCCCGTTGTGCCTGCGGTTCATCCACTGAAGATGTGCGTCATGGAAAGACTGCACCCCCATACTTGCCCTGTTGAAACCTGCTGAATAAAGGTCTCGGGCGTACTGGGGAGTGATATCATCGGGATTAACCTCAACCGTTGCCTCAACTGGGGTAAAATTGAATGTTTCCTTCACATGCCGGAGCAGGTCTCCCAGCTGTGAGGCAGACAAAAGCGAAGGGGTTCCTCCGCCTACATATAATGTCTGCGGATGAACCCCTATATCTTTAAAAAAGTTCCTTTTCTGTGTTATCTCGTTGTGCAGTGCGGCAACATATCTATTCCTCAAGGCCTTTCCCTTAACCGAGTAGAAGTTGCAATAGATGCAGAACTGGTTGCAGAAAGGGATATGGATGTAGATTCCTGCCACTGCGGGAGATATTATTTCAACAATAGGTCAGCTGAACCCAATTTGGTCTCTGTTGTATAGGCCTCAAGTGTATATACGCCTTTAACAAACTGCTCTGAGTTGCTGAAGTAGATGCAAACCTCAACCTCGCTGCCCTGATAGTCAACCTCTCTTGAAGCAGAGTAGATCATCTCCTCTCCAGATACGGTAAACATCTGCATAGGGTTCTCGGTCATAAGGATTCCATCCGGACCTTTTACTCTCAAGTATACCATTTTAGGGCCTTTAGGTGCAATGGAGTTCTCAACAAGGTTCAGGCAAGCCTTAATCTTTACTGTACGGCTGCTTCTGTCAGTCTCCTTGCCGTTAGCATTTACAGCTACAGCTGTCATGCCTCTGCCCTTGATGATAGCACCAAGTTCAACCTGCTTGCCAAGCTCCTCAGTTGTACTTCTCAAGCTCTCATAGCGGCTATTGCTCTCTTTGGCCTCTTTCTTGGCCTGTGCAGCAGCAGCCCTCAATTCTACATTTAGGCTATTCAATGAATCAATCTGCTTGATGTAGCCTCTCATGATAGTTCTCAAAGTGCCAAGTTCCCTCTCATATTTCAGAAGCTTTGCCTTGTTGCTTGCCTCTGTATTCTTTACTCTCTCCAGAAGCTGTGCAACTTTCTCCTTCTCAAGCGCAAGTTCCGCATTGAGAGTATCATTGGCAGATGAAAGGTTGGCATAATCGGCCTGAAGCTCAACCATCTGCGCTGTAAGGTCCTCCTTCTCAATCTGAAGGTCACCGATAATGCTGTTTCTGTCTATGTATACATAAATTAGTACACCCAACAGGATAACGGCCAATGCGGCCAATGCAATGATTATTTTCTTGTAGTTCTGTTCCATGACAAAGTGTTTAATTATACGGCACAAAAATAACAATTTTTACTAAATTTGCGTGATTTATAGCGGTTATACTTTTTTCTATATGAAAAACCTGGTTGCTGGCGTAGATATAGACGGTATGCTTACTACCTACGCACTTGTTGATGAGTTCGGCAAGATTTATGCCAAAGGCAGCTTTTCAACTGCCGGATATAAGGAATTCAAGAATTTTGTGGCACGGCTGAGGGACGAGATCCTGGAGCTTTCCAACATGCTTGACATTCCTCACAATGTCATGGCTGTAGGAATCAGCGCCCCCAACAGCAACTATTACACAGGCGAAATAGAGAACGCCGCCAACCTTCAGTGGAAAGGTAAGCTCCCCCTTGGAGAGATGTTGAGCGAACTGTTCGATGACAAGCCGGTGGTTGTAACAAACGATGCCAACGCAGCTGCCATTGGAGAGATGATCTACGGAGGGGCCAAAGGGATAAAGGACTTTGTTGTGATCACTCTTGGCACAGGACTTGGAAGCGGTATTGTAGTTGACGGAAATGTCCTTTACGGACATGACGGATATGCCGGAGAGCTAGGTCATATTATCATAAACAAGAACGGCAGGCAGTGCGGATGCGGCAGGAAAGGGTGCCTTGAGTGCTATGCATCTTCCAAAGGATTGAAGGAGACTGCACTTGAACTGCTGGCAAGTTCTGATGCACCAAGCAAATTGAGGAATATCCCTGCAGAAGAGCTTACCTCCAAAGAGATTGCAAGGGTTGCAAAGAGCGGAGATTCCATTGCAAAGAAAGCCTTTGACATTACCGGAGAAATTCTGGGAGAGGCATTGGCAAATCTTGTTGCCATCTCATCACCACAGGCAATTTTCCTTTGCGGCGGAGTGGCAAATGCAAAGAACCTTATCCTCAACCCTACAAAAAGGGCTATGGAAAAGAACGTTCTTCCTCTATGGAGAGGAAAAGTGAAGCTGGAGCTCACATCCCTGGAGCACGAGAACTCCCCTATCCTTGGAGCAGCCGCACTGGCAATCAAGGAGATTGAGAAGAACGAAAATGTAATAGCAAGAAGAAAGATTTTTTAGGAACTATTTAAATAAAGAGAACAATTATGAAGTATTTCATCAGATCAGTAAAATACCTGTTTTATTTCAGCTTCATGTGCGGCATAATCCTGGTGGTTACATTCCACCTGGGAAATCCTGTTGAAGGATATACTCTTATGGATATGCTGCTTGTAGGGGGATCAATCTACAAGATGCTTGCGTTCTTTGTGGCAGTTGCTGCCGTATACCCTGCCTTGGGATTCCAGAACAAGCCGGTATATGTATCAAACTTCAAGGAGCACAGGAAAGAGATTGTAGACCTGTTTGAGAACGCCAACTATGTAATTGACAATGAGACCGCAACATCAATTACATTCAGATTGAGAAATCCGTTCTTGAGACTAATGCGCCTTTATGAGGACAATATTGTAATTGACTTCTCGGAGAGCCCTATCATGATGGAGGGATTGAGAAAAGATATCTTGAGATTTTCTAGAGGCATTGAGTACATCTGCAGAAAAGACGAGGAATAACACCCCCAAAACAGATACACTATGAAAACTGTACAGAAATTTACCAGTTCCTTCAGTGCAAATATTGCCAAGGGTCTGCTTGAAAGCAATGGCATAGCTGCAGCATTGCTCGGAGAGAACATACCCATGATAGCAGGGGTATGCAACTCTGACCTTTTGAGCATTGAGCTAGTTGTAAACGACGAGGACTACTCTGAAGCCTGCAAGCTGCTTGCTGCAGACTCAAGTGCAGTATAGAACTCCTCACCGAATTTTCTGATGATAGGTTCCCGTAAGAATTTATACACGGGAACCTTTTCTTTTTTGCCTTTCTCAAAGGCACACTTGCAGATGCTCCACCTGTGAAGGTTCAGAGCCTGCACTCCATTGGAAAGGGTGCTTACCCTAATAGGATAAAGGGCGCAAGAAATAGGCTTGCGAAACTTGCACTCACCCTTGCACCATGCCATCTCCGTTGCACAGAAGCAGTTGTGGTTCTCATCAAAGCTGGTATAGACACACTCCTCATTGTTTACAAGAGGCGTTACAAGGTCTCCGTCTGCATCCACTACACCAAAACCCTGTTTATGAAGGGCTCCAATACCCTCCGGTGTCATGTATTTGCGGTAATTGTCAAACTCCTTCCTGAAGCTGTCCACCTCCTCACTCTCAAGCGGAGCGCCGCTGTCACCAATAATGCAGCACGCACCGTGACAAGTCTCAAAATCACACACAAAATACTCCGTAAGTATCTCTGAAGAGACAAGGCATCCCCCTATCTCAAAAATAAATGTCCTTTCTCTGGTTATCATCTCTATAAATCAAAATACTCTCTAATGAACTGGTTCTCCCTGAACAGGTTCTGGGTATTCACATCCTCTGTTGTCCCCTCAAGCACCACCACTATCCTGTTGCCCCTTCTGCTTACCTTCTCAACAAAATTCCTGAACTCCTTTGCAGTTACCCCCTCTACAGCCGCCAGAAGCCCTGAATAGAGGTCTTTCCCTTGCAGACAGCTCTCCATATAGCTGTCTACCCAGAATCTGCCATTCTGCATCTGCGTGGAAACTTTGGCCATATAATCCTTCTTTATTGCAGCAAACTCCTCGTCGGGAATACCATTATATGCAACATCAGAAAGCCTCTGGTCTACAAGATCCAGTATCTGCTGCGCCCCTGCACTGTCTGTCTCAAACCTCTGCCTGCATACCATAATCTCCTCCGGGTAAATCTCAATGCCCGCAGCAACCTCATTCTTTGGAGAGAGCTCCTTTACCGCCCCTTTTGAGCAGAACCTTCTCAAATACTCCTCCAATAATCCCGACAGAGCCTTATTTGACTGTGTATTCTGCATTCCGCAAGAAAGCGTAACATCAACATATGCACGAGGCAGGATCATATGATGAAGGAAACGCCTTTCAACCTTTCCCTTGGCAGCATAGTTAGGATTGACAATCCACTCCTCGGTATCATGTGAAGTTGTGAGGGAACCCAGATATTTCACAACATATTCCCTCATATTGTCTACACTGGCATTGCCGGCAAAAACATACACGAAATCTGCAGGGTTGCCCAAGCGCCCCTTGATTGCAGTATGCACCTTATAGTAGTCCATCTTCTCAAGGAACTCCGGAGAGTATGACGGAAGATAGCGTCTGTTCCCTGAATTGTAGAACATGACAGAATCCTCAAATACCTTGGCAGGGGAAAGCTTCCTGTACTTTGCTTCAAAAACCTTTCCTTTCCTGTAGACATCAAACGAATTGTAGTCGCTCTGGCGCTGGGTAAAGCTCAAGTTTATATAATGCAGCAGCTTCTCCAGGCTTTCAACGGTACAATACCCCCTCATCTGCTCCATATAGTCATTTATATCTGCATTCACTGAAATGCTGTTGTATGAGAAGAGCTTGTCCCACACAGCCCTGCCATATCCTCCAATTGCACTCAAATTGGCAATATCCCCTATGTACAGGTTCATGTCTCTCCCAAATTTTGTCCTCTCCGCCGAAAGTCCGCCTTTGCTTATAGCGCCAAAATATACTGTATCCGAAAGGAGATCCATCTGCTTGAAGACCACCTTTATTCCATTGCTCAGCTCAAACACCGACGCACCTGTTACCGGGTCTGTTGTTTCACTTACCAGCGAAGCCTGCCTGTCGCCCACAACAAACTTGGGCCACGGCACCTGCTTGTCTACAGATGCAATATAATCTGTCTTTGAAAGGGAGTTTACAAATGCATTCCTGATTCTTGCAACAGAAAGGTCCTCCACACCTTCCGCCTGCGGCATCCTGCAGGAGATTACAACTCCCTCCTTCTGCCCAAGAAGTGCCGCCGCATAGCTGTTCAGCTGCTCTGTCTTTACCAGACCGGAGTAAAGGATATCCTTCATAATGGTAAAATGCATCTCTATGCTGGCAAGGGAAAAGCCTCCAAAATAGTGCTCCATAGCCCTCTTCATAAACTTCTCATTAGGCTGGCTGAATCTGGTGTCATAGACACTCTCTACAGCTCTATAATGGTTCTCCACGGTGCTGCGGAACTCCTGGCTGTTGAAGCCGCTCTTTGCCATCCTGTTTATCTCGCCGCTCATGAATCCCAGCGCTGCATACACAGCTTCCGGAACTGTCTCAAAAGATATGGTAAATGCATCCAGATTATGCATCTCCATAAATTTCCCATTCTCTATCCTTATGTTTGAAACAGGAAGATTCTGCTCCACAATAACGCTCTGAATCCTGCCCAAAAGCAAAGTGGAGATGGCCTCATCAAAATAGGCCTCAATATACGGCACACTGGTTGTCTTGTATTTGGCCTCCATAGGCACCCTCTGGAAACTGATGGATACGGAAGTCTTGTCATACTCCGGATCCTTCTCTATAATCACCTGCGTACCATCAACCGGCCTGGCCTTATAGTAATCCCTCTTTTCCGCCTTAAGCGGCTTTGGTATTGTTGCAAAGATTGACTTTATCTGGATCTCCACCTTTGCCAGGTCTACATCTCCAACCACAAATACGGCCTGCAGGTCTGGCCTGAACCATTTATAGTAGAAATTCCTCAATTCCTTTGAAGAGAAGACTCCCAGATCGTTTATCTGCTCCGGAGTGACCGACTTTGCATAAGGGCTTTTTGGATATAGCCCCTTCATTATCCTGTCATCAATCCTGGCCCTTGCATCCCACTGGTCTATGAGGGTATTCTTGAGCATTGGCATAGTGCGGGCCACATCCTCCTCATCAATATTTATAGAAGCCATCCAGTTATACAGCACCAGCAGCGTTGAATCTACGGTATTCTGCCTTGCCACAGGCACATTCCTTACAGTATACACGGTTTCATCCGCACCCGTACTGAATATTATGTCATTTGAACCTACCCCGAGGGAAGAAAGGTACTCCACTATGGTAGAATCTGTAAAGTTTCTGGTTCCCCTGGTAGCAAGAAGCTCTATCATCTTTGTCATTCCCTTCTGGCTGGACTTCTCCAAAGATATTCCAACCTTGTTGGCTACGGCAAAATCTGCATACCCCTTTATAGCAGTATTCTTTATTACATAATATGTAAGGCCATTGGCCAGCTTGCCCGTCTTTACTCTGGGATCATCCGGCAGCTGCTGCACATCCGCAACCTGCGCCTGAAGTGCAAGCGGCAACAAGCATAAAGCCAATATTGCCAGCCTGCGGCATATTTTTTGCTTCATATGTATCATTTTTGCTATAGGGATAAAGTACAAAAATACAAACTTTAAATCTCATTTTTTGAGTATAGATGTATTTTTTTTATATTTGCCAGAACATTGGAATAATATTAACAACAAAAACATAAAGACACAATGAAGAAGATTGCAAAATTTTTCGCAGTTATGGCTGTAGCCCTTTCATTCAGCCTATCTGCAAGTGCCCAGGATATGGCACAGGCAACAGAGATGTTCAATGCAGCCATTGAGGCATTCGGCAACGGTGATGCAGCTGCAGCTTTGGACGGTTTCCAGAAAGCTCTTGCTGCAGCAGAGTCTCTAGGCGAGGAGGGTGCTGCCCTTGCAACTGACTGTAAGAACGTTATCCCTAAAGTATATGTAAAGCTGGGTAAAGACGCTTTCAACACAAAAGACTTCACAAAAGCTGTTGAGTTCCTTACAACCGCAGAGAAGCTTGCAACAGAGGCTGCACAGGAGGAGACTGTAGCTGATGTTAAAGAGGTTATGCCACAGGTTTATCTTGGTGCCGGCAACGCACTTTTGAACGAGAAGAAATTTGCAGAGGCTGCTGCAGAGTACCAGAAAGCAATTGACCTTAACGGCGAGAACGGCGTTGCATGGTTGAGACTAGGTATGTGCAAATCTAACAGCGGCGATGTAGAGGGTGCTGTTGCTGCATTTGCAAAAGCTTCAGAGTTCGGCCAGAAGGCTGCTGCTGACAAACAGCTTGGTAACATCTACGGCAAAGCTGCACAGGCTGCATACAAAGCTAAAAACTTTGCAGGTACCCTAGAGAACGTTCTTAAAGCAAACGAGTACGGCTTTACAAAATTGAACGTTTACGGCGGTATGGCTGCTTTCAACCTTAAGAAATACGACCAGTGCATCTCTCTATTGGAGGGTGACAGCTCAACAAACGCAAAATACTACCTTGCAAGAGCATACGAGGCTAAAGGTGACAACGCTAAAGCTTGCGAGAACTACAAGGCAATTGCTACAGACAAGAACTTTGGCGCATACGCAACCAGCAAAGTTGGCACACTATGCAAATAGAGCTTGAGCTGCTGGCTCCGGCTAAAAATAAAAGTATCGGCATTGCAGCAATTGACTGTGGTGCCGATGCTGTATATATTGCAGGCCCTAAATTTGGAGCTCGTGAGGCTGCAGGCAACAGCATCTC
The DNA here is from genome assembly GCA_937901105.1 of uncultured Bacteroidales bacterium. GTDB lineage: Bacteria > Bacteroidota > Bacteroidia > Bacteroidales > UBA932 > Egerieousia. The sequence goes on from CALCHD010000003.1 coordinate 9,897, forward strand.
TGATATAGCAGAGCTGGTGCAGCATGCCCATAAGTTTGGGGCAAAGGTGTTTATGGTAGTAAACACTATCCTATATGAGGAAGAGCTCCCTCAAGTAAAGGAAACCATACAGCAGGCGTATGAAATAGGGTGCGACGCCATTATAGTGCAGGACCTTGCCCTTCTGGATATGGATCTCCCCCCTATAGAGCTGTACGCCTCTACCCAGACAAACATCAGAACCGTAGAGCAGGCACGCTTCCTGGAGTCATTGGGCTTCAGCAGGCTTATCCTGGCCCGCGAACTGAGCCTCCAGCAGATTGCCGCAATAAAGGAGGCAACAGATGTTCCGCTGGAATCATTCATCCACGGGGCGCTGTGCGTAAGCTACAGCGGCCAGTGCTATTTGAGCCAGAAGATCACAGGCAGAAGCGCCAACAGGGGATGCTGCGCACAGGCCTGCAGATCCAGCTACACCCTGATAGACAGTACAGGGAAAGAGGTTAAGGGCCCCAGCGGGGCGCCGCTTGTAAAGGATACCCCTATCCTCTCATTGAAAGACTTCAACTTGAGCAGCCGCATACCGGAACTTGTAAAGGCAGGCATAACATCGTTCAAGATTGAGGGGCGCCTGAAGGATGTGTCGTACGTCAAGAACGTCACCGCCTACTACCGTCAAGCCATCGATGCCATCCTGGCTCGCCGCCCCGAATATGAGCGTGCCTCGCTGGGCGTGAGTACCTA
>CALCHD010000004.1 GCA_937901105.1 uncultured Bacteroidales bacterium
TTTGCATCAAAGTAGGAACTCGACTCTGCGAGACACTGCAAAATGGTGCAGAAATCAGGTGGAGCAATAGCGGGAGATTACGTTTGTTACGATTCTTTAATGCAAAGATATAGAGCCATTTAGAAATGAAACTCATTTCCTGGTGGCACCACACAAAAAAGCCTTGCAGAAATGCAGGGCTTTTCTGGTTTATACGCATTATTCCAACATCAGATACAAAAAAAAGGGCGATCCATAGGACCGCCCCATATCCCAAAACCGCACAAGCGGCTAAATTGTCAATTTCTCTCCCTCAGATTTTGCAATTACCACTGCACCGCACATGTCGCCGTATGAGTTGGTAGCTGTACGAGGCATGTCGCAAAGCTGCTCTACAGCAAGCACAAGGCCCACACCTTCCATTGGGAGGCCGGCAACTGAAATTGCAACTGAAAGCATTACAAGGCCTGCCATAGGGATACTTGCTGCACCAATTGCAGAAAACAGTACAGTAACAAGAATGATTATCTGCTCAATAATTGAAAGGTCAACGCCATACACCTGTGCAATAAAAATTACAGCAACACCTTCATACAGGGCAGTACCGTTCATATTTATGGTTGCACCAAGAGGCAATGTAAAGCCGGCAATTCTGCTTGATATGCCGCATTTCTCCTGAGAATCCTTCATTGAAATAGGAAGTGCTGCTCCCGACGAACATGTAGAAAATGCTGTAAGGATTGCAGTGGACATCTTTTTCATATGTCTCCAAGGGTTCTCCTTACCCAAGAAATATACACACGACGGCAGTATGATAAAGAAATGTATCATGCAGCCTACCCAAACTATGAGAAGGAACATGCCCAGGCTTTGGGCCACACTCATAAGCTTGTCCATATCTCCCGCCTGCTGCGATATCATCTTGGCCACAATGGAGAATACTCCGTAAGGGGCAAGCTTGATTACTGCAAGGACAATTTTCATAATGACATCATTTCCCGCCTGGAAGAAATCAACTATTGTTGTTCTTGCCTTATCGCTGACTTTTGTTACAAAGAATCCGAAAAGAATTGCAAAGAAAATTACCTGCAACAGGTCTGCCCTTACAAATGCATCAAAGACATTGTTAGGGATTATGTTTATTATCTGCTGTCCCAACGACACTTTCTGGGCACCTGCAATCTGCGATGCGGCAGCAGCATCCGACACCAATGATGAACCGGCTCCAGGCTGCAATACATTAACAAGCACAAGGCCTATGACAGTTGCTATAACTGTTGTACTTACATAAAATCCGAATGTCTTTCCGGCAATTCTGCCCAGGCCTCCCTGGTTGCCAAGGCTGGCAACACCTGTAACCATAGAACAGAACACAATGGGAACCACAATCATTTTAAGGAAACGGAGAAACATCTCTCCGGCCCAACTTACATATTTTACGTATTCGTGTGCAAAGACACCAAACAATACTCCCACAACAAGGGCTATGAGTATCTGCACCGGCAATGATATCTTAAGTTTCATAAGTTCTATTATTTATTATACAACTCTCTTATACAACCGTCAGCCAAGGCCTCCAATGAGGAGATTCCCATCTGCGGATCAAGCCCGGTATTTGCATAACAGATTGGAATCTCTGTACATGCGCCAACTATAGGAAGCTTCTCTATCTCCCAAAGCTTTTCAATTATACCCCTGAACTTGGCACCGGCCTCCTTGTGCAAGCCAGCCTTCACCATATCTGTAGCATCGTGGATCTCCACCTGCAGCTCCTCAGAAGGGATACGGAAATTGTATCCGCTGTCTGCAGCATGTTTCTGGTACAAGCCGGTCCTCATTGTTCCAAGTGTTGCGGTAAGCCATGCACCTTTTGGTGAAACCTCCGCGCATTTACGGATTGTCTCATCTACAATATGTATAATTGGCTTCTCAATCTCACCCCTGAACCCGTCAACAAAATAGTGCGCAGTATTGCAGGTAACACAAAGGTAATCCGCACCCCATCCTATAAGTGTTTTCAATCCATCCTTTATATACTCTGTGGGGTCAGGTCCTTTTCCCAAAAGGAAAGTTGTCCTGTCGGGAGTAGCAGTATGTGAATATACAATCATTCTAGGGTGCTCCTGGTCTGTGCCAGCTGGGGTCCTTTCAGCCAAAACTCTCAAAAAGTCAGCTGTTGCAGCAGGTCCCATGCCACCCAAAACTCCAAGTGTTTTTTCCGGTCTCATAGTATTTTTTCAATATTCTAAAAAATTCGTGAACAAATGTACTAAAAAAACCTCATTTTCAACCCTAGTTTTACCTTCCCGGAGCTGTCTCCCTTAATATATAATGCACTTTTGCGCCCCATTTTATAAGAAAACAAAGCGTATGCAGCCACCCCTTCACCATATTGCATCCTTGAGGAATAGGAAAGGGGAAGGTCATACTCATACATATATAATCTGCATTCCCACTCCCGACAATTATAGTATGCCCCATGCAGAATACCCCGCAGACGCCCTCCCCTGGAAGTTGCCACCAGTTCCGCACCTGCCGCAGCACCCCAATCCGCACCTTCAGCTGCAACAGCCTCGCCACGCACCTTTACCTGCAGCCAGCCGGCAGCATCATAACACAGATAACCCTTCACTCCACATTTGAAATCCGTTTCATAGGTATCTGCACTGCCGTAAAGCTTCATGTTCCAGTTCACCTTCTCCCCTTCCTGCTCCAGCCTGCACCACAGCTTCACCGCACCCGACTCTTCCGGAACCCCATACCTTTTCCATGGGTAATGGACCGCATCAAAACCGCACGAAAGCCTCTTGACCCAACCTATATTCTTCTGGGCAACCAGATTCAGCCCGTTCTGGTTAGAGCACGAGGAATTTGTGCTGTAGGCCCCGGCATAAGGGGCAATATAGCTTTTTGAATAGCTTCTCAACGTGGCAGCACAATCCCACCCCCGCCATTTGAATGTCATTCCACCAAGCACCGCCATGCTCCCGCCATAATCACACGCCGCTTCCATAAAAATCCTCTTTCTATCCCAAATTGCATTCAGATCTATGGAGAAATTCCCCCACTGCCCGTCATACATCTGATATTTGTTATACTCTTGCACATTCCTGCCATTATGGGCATCATACCCATACCCAGCCCAGTTGAGCCCCACCTTCATCTTATGGTTCCAATACTGCACAGACACGCCATAGACCAGCTCTCCAAGAGTCTTCCTCGTCTGCAAGGTGCTTTCAGTATTATGCAGCCCGTCTGTCTTTAGTGATGTATACTTCCCGTCCTTAATCCTGGCATCCACATCCTTAAGGGAAAAGAACGCAGTTGCACCAACACCTTTCCCCACAGAAAAATTCCTCCGGAGTGTTGCCCCAGCCCCTCTCATGAAACCATTCTCGTCAGACGAGGTATACGGATTCAGCTGTGCACCCCTCTTGTACATCCCCTGCACCGTAGAGCCTGCACCAAAACTTGTCCCTTTCCACACCACCAACCCCTGCCCGATTCTCACCGCTTAATCCC
>CALCHD010000005.1 GCA_937901105.1 uncultured Bacteroidales bacterium
CGTATCAAATAATGATGGAGTTATGAATGCCAGGCACAGCATTGCCAGAAGTATCAGGATTACTATGTACCACATGCTCTGTTGCTAAAAATATTTTATGATTTCCTGGAACCATTCCACCGGGTTGCCCAGAATTTGGGCAGGGTATTTCCAAAATACCCTCTGAACAGCATTCAGCACCCCACCTTTTGGGATTGCCAGAATCAGGGCCAATACTGTAAAATGGACAAACATTATGAAGGCTGCAGATCTGCCCGTTCCGCAGTTCTCAATGTCGGGCTGCGAGAGCCTGGTCTGTCTTATGAACATATGGATATGGAATGCGTAACTGAACGCAATCAATGCATCAAAGACAATCATATAGCCTGCATCACCCACAAACCTGAACGGGAAAAGCATGAATGTGTATACGGGGATGCAGTATGGCGCCAATGTGACTGGTACATAGCCGATTGGCCCGCTTTTGTAATTCACATAACAGTCCCTGTCCCTAACTACAAACTCCTTAATCCTGGCAAAGAAAAGCAATGCCACCAGTGTATGGGCGAGTTCATGTGTAAATTTCATGAACCAGTTGAGATTATGTCTTACCCTTGGGATAATGAGTGAGATCAGGAACATCCCGTAAGCAAAGAATCCGGCCCACAGCCCTACATAATTGCCAGGGTGCCTCCATGCCCATCCAACCCTTACCATCATGTCAATGAGGTTCTTCCCCACAGAGGTGACCAGTACGCAAAAAAATAGTGCTGCAAGCATGGAGAATGCTGCAACGGATACTCTGTATCCCCATTGTTGCAGTTTATTTTTCATCGTCATCGGGATTAAATGCAGCCATCATGAAACCTTCATCGGAGTTCTCCTTCTCCTCTTCCAAAAGTGCCCTTAAAGCGGCCCTTTCCACAGCATTGCGCACAACCTCCTCTGCAAACTCATCGTTTTCAATGAGCATTTTTCCTATTTCCTTGAATTTGTTCATACACTTGCTCTTTTTGGTTATGGCAGAATCGGCATTCTTCATACCCATTATGCTTGCAATGTCATCCATTGGCTTGCGGTCCCAAATGGAAAGTTTCAATATTTTCCGGCAATCGGCAGGGATGGAACTGTAAATCCTGTCGAGATACTCATTTTGGGTTCTCTGTTTCTCTTCTGCAGAAATTTCTGGGTCCTGGTTGAGCTTTTTGTCAGGTTCAGGCATTGTCTCTTCAAGAGTGACCTTGCTTTTCTTCCTCATTACATTCCTTGCCAGATTGTTTCCTGTAGTGACAAGGAAATTGAAAATGCCGTTCTTCTGGTTGGACTCAAATTTGTCCTCCTTTACTCTCTGCATGAGGATAAGGCACGATTCCTGGAAAATATCCTCCAGATCCTGCGGATTTATAAAAATGTTCTTCTCCCGCACCTTTGCAAAAATTCCTGCTTTCATATTTCTGCAAATGAACCTCCATGCACGCTCATCATTGTTCAAAATGCCTGTTGCCAGCTGTAAATCTGTCATCCCTTTGAATTATTGATATCTTATGATGTAAAGATAGCCAATAATATCTTCAAATGAGCAGAGAATCCGGAACTTTTTATCTCAGTAATGTAATGGCTCGTTGTCCGTACTGGGTTTCTACAACAATGCTGCTGTTGGCCTTACAATCCAAAGATTGCATCAAACTCCATCCTGCTGTAATTGTTCACTACCAGGGTATGGCCACTGTAAGAGAACTTGAGGTTTGTGCCGCCGTTGGCGTTTTTCACAGGTGTGATGGTAACTCCCTGATACCTGAAACTTTTTGTGCCGTTTTTCTCAATACGTGGAGCAATCTCCTTGTATGCAGCCACACACATATCCTTAACCTTTTGTGGCATAAGGTTGTAGGCAAGAACCAGTTTGCCGGTTTCAAAGCCAATCTCCCCGTCTACACCTGCAATGGTTGCGGTAACTGAGGAAACATAATTTTCTACCTGTGACGGGTTGTTACTTTCTGCGTTGGCAGAGATGCAGAACAATGAAACAAGAGCAATTGCTGCTACAAAAAAGAATTTTTTCATGACATTAATTTTTAAAGTGTTTATTAATCCGTTTACATCTTATAATGTCATGAAAAGTCAGATACAACCGGGATTTTTGAACAAATTTTAGAAATTTTTGTATAGGGGAGTTCTTTTCAATTCCACAACCAGCCTCTCAATCCGATCCCAACGGGTAGCCCAGGCTTCGGAGGGTGATGTGGTGAGGGGTGTTGCCTATGGTGAATTGCAGAAAAGGGGAGAGGTGGCGGAATTGATGGCATTTCTGCCATAGGACGGGGTTTGGCCTCCGGCATTCTTGCGGCCCTCAGCTTGGGAAGCTGATTGCACTCAAATTCTATGAATTTGAGATAACCAACTATATAGAGCAATCCAAGGAGTGTCAGTATCCGAAACTTGTTAGTTGGTCGTTTCCAACTTGCCTGTTGTTATCTCTCTTTTAAGGTATGAGTAAACATATCCAGAACTTTGAAAGTACAGTCCTGTAGAAGCATCTGTTAGTTTTGTATATGTTTCAGAGTTGTATAAGCTGTCGAATGCAGATTTCATGCTCATATCAAAATCTTCCATCAACATAACTATCAAATCTGTTGAGATGGATTCTGTCATATATTTGAAATCGCTTTCGCTCATAGTTTTTTAAGTCCTGAATATTTGTTCCGTGGTACAGGATCATATCAATTCGCCTCCTTGTCTTTTGCAGTATATTGCCAGGCTGTCCACTGTCTCAGAAAAGTCGAGAGTATGCATAATCTCATAATGCTTTTCAATAAGTTCTATTCCATTAAATTGGCTTATGTATTTGTATGCCTGAGCATCATTTAACCCAAACCTTTTTGCAAACTCATTGATGAGAGCCACAATATACTCAACTATATCCTTTTTCTTGCTCATGGTCTCGAATCTTGAAGATTTACAAATATAACAAAAATTTTTCTTAAAGGGTTAACGGCATTGGTCAGTTCCTGCAATTCATCGTGGGCAGGTACCTTTGCGGGAGTGTGTTGTGGCGGGGGGG
>CALCHD010000006.1 GCA_937901105.1 uncultured Bacteroidales bacterium
ATACACAATACGAAATATCCAATTTTGCCCGTAATGATTCCCGGGGTAACCTCATGATATCCAAACATAACAGTTCCTATTGGACCAAGGAGCCTTATCTTGGCCTTGGCCCTGCCGCCCACTCCTATAATGGCTCGCAACGGCTCTGGAACGGCAGCAGCGTAGCCGCCTACTGCAGGCATTACGCAGATGCGCCCATTAGGACGTCGTCCCAATGGGCACTTTCGGAGTTTGGCGGTTATGAGGATCTTTCTGTTGAAGATATATTTAATGAATCTATAATGCTAGGCTTGAGGACTGTAGCAGGTGTTTCCCTATCTTCTTTAGACCAGTCTCTATTGGCAGAGGTCAGAGGGGAAGTCTTGAGGCATTGCCGTTTGGGCAATCTTGTGATGGAGGGGGACAAAATAAGAATCCCGTCTGAAAAGCTGTTTGTTTCAGACGGGATAATAAAGGATTTGTTTATCTAGTGATTAGCAGCAGCAGAAACCGTTTGCTACAAGGTAGCCTTTAACTGCTACAGCAATAAATACAAGTACGATAACTGAAGAAACTACAATACCGGTAACTTTCCAGCGTTTCATCCAGATGTTGTTGTTAAGGCCTAGGGTGTGGAATGCGCTCCAGAAGCCGTGGTTCATGTGCAACCAAAGTGCTACAAACCAAACTACGTAAAGGATAACTACCCATAGAGGCTTGAATGTCTGTGCAAGAAGGGCTGCACCGTCGTGAGTGTACTCCTGGCCAAGGAACATAGGAAGCTGCATCTTAGCCCAGAAATGTGTAAGGTGGAAACCTAGAACACCAAGAACGATGATTCCAAGAACCAACATATTCTTTGAAGCCCAATCATCAGTCTGCGCTTTGTTAGGTACGGCATATCTTTGGGTACCTCTAGCCTTGTAGTTCATGCAGTTAAGGACAAATGCATAAACGATGTGCACTACGAAACCTGCTGCAAGAACAGGAACCATTACTGAAATTATTGGCAAAGCCATGAACTCGCAACCTGCGTTGAATGCCTCAGCACTGATAAGAGACAGACCGTTTACAAACGCATGAACGCACATGAAGACAATAAGGAAAAGACCGCTGATACTCATGATCAGTTTCTTTCCAATTGAAGATGTAAAGATATTAGCCATATCAAATAAATAGTTTTAAAATTTTCTTAATCAAGGCGGATTATATACGCATCCGGAATACAAAGATAAACTCTTAGTTGCAATTTTCATAATCTTTGGTTACTTTTGTTTTACATTTATTTGAAAAAAGGATGAAGTACAAAAGGATATTGCTCAAGCTGAGCGGAGAGAGTCTTGGCGGAGAAAAAGGGGTTGGCCTAGATGTAAATATGATGGCCCAGTATGCCAAGGAGATTGCCAAAGTTGCACAAAGCGGAGTGCAGATTGCAATTGTAATTGGAGGCGGCAACATTTTCAGAGGCGTAACCGGTGTAGGCAAAGGTTTCAGCAGGGTCAAAGGTGACCAGATGGGAATGTTGGCAACCGTAATCAACAGTATCGGACTTTCAATGAGCATCAAGTCTGAAGGCATAGAGGCTGAGGTGTTCACATCTACTCCTATGGAGCCAATGGCAAGATACTATGCAAAGGAGAAGGCTCTTGAGGTAATGGAGAAAGGTGGCGTTGCAATCATAGCAGGCGGTACCGGCAACCCGTTCTTTACAACTGACTCGGCTTCTGCATTGAGGGCATGTGAGATAGAGGCGGATGCACTTCTTAAGGGAACCCGTGTCGACGGAGTCTACACAGCTGATCCGGAGAAGGATCCTACAGCAGTCAAATATGAGGAACTCTCATTTGACAAGGCCATTGAGGACCGTCTGAAGGTAATGGACCAGACAGCATTTGCACTTTGCAAGGAGAACAATATGCCTATCATTGTGTTTGACATGAACAAGGTGGGCAACCTTTATGATCTTATGCAGGGAGGCAATGTGGGAACAGTGGTTACAAGCAAATAGAAATTCAAAAACTTACAGATATGGACATTAGCGTTTCTAAAGAATGTATTGCGCAGGCTAAAGAGAAAATGAACAAGGCATTGGCGCACTTGGAGGATGAGTTGAGAAACTTCAAGGCAGGAAAGGCAAACCCTGCAATCTTCAATTCAGTAATGGTAGACTACTACGGTTCTGCAACTCCAGTTCCACAGGTAGCCAGCATCAATACTCCAGATGCAAAAACCATTATCATCCAGCCATGGGAGAAAAAGCTTATCCCTGCAATTGAGAAAGCAATTATGGATGCAAATCTTGGCTTTACTCCTGCAAACAATGGCGAGCAGATCAGAATCAACATCCCTGCACTTACAGAGGACCGCAGAAAAGAGCTTGTAAAACAGGCCAAGACTGAGGGTGAGACTGCAAAGGTAAGCGTAAGAAATGCACGTAGAGATGTGATTGACGCTCACAAGAAATACCAGAAAGACGGTCTTCCAGAGGATGTATGCAAAGATGCAGAGGCAGTAATCCAGAAAGAGACAGATGCTTTCAACAAGAAGATTGATGAGGTTATCGCAGCAAAAGAGAAGGAGATCATGACAGTGTAATTGGAAAGAGGGTGTCAAGACATACTCTTTTTAAGCAAGCAATCCCCAGTTGGAGCATATCCAGCTGGGGATTGTCATTTTTTGCAGCTGAAGCATGACAATTGGCGCTGCATAATTCTTAATTGTCATAATTTATAGCCATAACGTGACAATAGCGCCTCTTTAAACAACAATTGTCACAATTAGTACCTGGATTATGACAATCTGTTTGGTGTCAGCAAGTCTAATATGTGCTTCTTCTGTTTGAGGTATCCCTGCGCACAGTGGTTACAATCTCGGTAACCATGTCCTTGAGCTCCTGCAGGAACTGCGCAGCCTGGTATTCATTGCGCTCTATCTGGCGGAGCTTCTTCTCCCAGATTCCGGTGAGCTGGGCCGATTTCAGCAGCTCTTCCTTAATGAGCCCTATCAGTTCTATGCCTTTAGTTGTGGGGTGAAGGTTTTTCTTCTCCTTGCGTATGTACTCTCTTTTGAACAGGGTGGCAATTATGGCGGCCCTGGTTGATGGGCGGCCAATGCCGTTCTCCTTGAGGGCATCCCTCAATTCCTCGTCATCCACCAGTTTGCCGGCTGTCTCCATTGCCCTCAAGAGGGTTGCCTCTGTGTACGGTTTTGGAGGCTGGGTCCATTTCTCCTGCAGCTGCGGTGCATGCGGGCCGCTTTCTCCTACAGTGAATTCAGGAAGTGTCTTTTCCTGCTCCTTCTCTTCCCCATCTTCGGCAGATGAGGTCCCCCCTTGGGCAAACACTGCCCTCCATCCCTGTTCCAGAATCTGTTTTCCCGATACTTTGAACTCCACTTTGCCTACCTTTCCAAGTACAGTGGTGGTGGAGATTTTGCTGTCGGGATAAAAAGCTGCAATAAACCTGCGGGCTACCAGGTCAAACACTTTCCTCTCCATGTCAGAGAGGTTCTGCGGCTGCACTCCGGTAGGGATGATTGCATGGTGGTCGGTAACTTTTGATGAGTCGAACACCTTTTTGCTTTTTGGGAGCTTCTTGCCCCTTAACGGCTGCAGAAGGTGCTGGTATTCAGTTAGTCCGTTGAGGATTCCGGCGCATTTTGGAAAAATGTCGTCGCTCAAATATGTGGTATCTACCCTTGGGTATGTGGTGATCTTTTTCTCGTATAGAGACTGTATTGTCTGCAGGGTATCTTCGTCCGAGTAGCCGAATTTCTTGTTGCACTCAACCTGCAGGGAGGTAAGGTCGAACAGGCGCGGCGCGTATTCGGTCCCTTTCTTGTGGGTTACATCCGTTACAGTAAAGTCCTCCTGCTGCACAGTCTTGAGGAACTCTTCACCCTCCTCCCGGGAGTTGAATTTTCCTTTTGTAGCGGAAAATGTTGTATCCCTGTATACGGTCTTGAGTTCCCAGTAGGCCTGCGGTACAAAATTTTCAATCTCAAGATGGCGGTTAACAATGAGGGCCAGTGTTGGGGTCTGTACCCTTCCAATGGAGAGGACCTGCCTGTTTAGGCCATATTTTAATGTGTAGAGCCTGGTGGCATTCATCCCCAGGAGCCAGTCGCCAATGGCCCTGGCAAGGCCTGCCTCGTAAAGAAGCTGGTAATCAGCCTCATCCTTAAGAGTATTGAATCCTTCCCTTATGGCCTCCTCTGTAAGAGAGGAGATCCAGAGCCTCTTTACCGGACACTTGGCTCCGGCCTTCTGCATTACCCAGCGCTGGATAAGCTCTCCCTCCGGGCCGGCATCACCGCAGTTTACAATCATTTCCGCGTTCTGCATCAGCTGCTCAATCACCTTGAACTGCTTTATATAGGTTGGGTTTTCAATGAGCTTTATTCCAAAGCGGGGAGGTATCATGGGGAGCTTGTATATGTCCCATCCTTTCCACTGCGGAGTGTAGTCGTGCGGCTCCTTGAGGGTGCACAAATGGCCGAATGTCCAGGTTACCTGGTATCCGTTTCCCTCAATGTATCCATCCCTTTTTGCAGTTGCACCCAACACCTGCGCTATATCCCTTGCCACTGACGGCTTCTCTGCTATACAAACTATCATAATCTCCTCCTGCAATATAATATCATATTATATCAAAATTCAGATATGCTCCAATGTAACACATCCATCCATATGATTCAATATTTCGTCAGTAAAATTTCATCAAAGATTATCACTTATGGTATGGCTCATTATTTCTTATTCGAAAGCTTCTGTAAATCTGTTCCAGCAAAATCACCCTCATTAATTGATGTGGAAATGTCATTTTTGAGAAACTCAGTTTAAAATCGGCACGATTTAACACCTTTTGAGCCAATCCCAAAGAGCCTCCAATGATAAACACTACATGACTGATTCCGCTGACATTCCATTTCTCCATTTTTTCTGC
>CALCHD010000007.1 GCA_937901105.1 uncultured Bacteroidales bacterium
GACCTGATCCGTGTGTCCACCCTGAACTCCACGGAGGAATCGGATGTCTACCGGATCGTGGCTCAGGTCACCAATTCCATGGGCGATACCGCCACCGTGACCCTCTTCCGCAGCGGCGCGGAAATCACGCTGGAAAACTTCATGGAGAAGTGGCGCAAGGGTATCATTGCTGATATGGTTGCGCATACGTGGCTCAAGACCCCTACGGCGGTTGCAGACTTCTTTGTAGGGATATTTGTTGAGCAGGAACAATATATAATGTATTTGTTTCAAAGAATTTCACTAACTTTATCACAGAAAATTTCAACGGAGCGCCAAAGGCTGCTGATGTTGCAGGGCAGAATGGAGCGCAGGGCTGCGGATCTGGTTTCCAACGGAAGGAAAATGCTGGATCTGCTGCAGTTGCGCATAAGTGCGGCGGACCCTGCAAGGCTGCTGGAGAACGGATTTGCGATAGTGGCAGTTGACGGCAAGAGAGCCTCTGCAGAGGATATACAGCCGGGAAGGAGGATGAAGGTTGTCCTTGCAGACGGCATTGTGGAGCTTGTGGTTGGAGAGGTGATTGAGAGAAAAACTGTCGGGAAGAAAATTTAGTTTGTTATGGAGAAGAAGATGACTTATGAAGAGGCCTTGGAGCAGCTGCAGAAGCTGGTTGAGGTGATTGAGGCCCCGGATGCGCAGATTGCCGGGGTGGAGAAGGAGCTGAAGAAGGCTATGGAACTGCTGGAGTTTTGCCGCAAGGAGCTTGATGGCTATGAAAATGACTTTAATAAGATTTTAAATAAACAATAGATATGATATACCATACTGATACCTGGCTGGAACCGTTTGCCCGTGCCATCAAGGGAAGGCACGAGAGGCTGCTGATTAGAAAAGGCGAGATTGCCGGATTCGGCAAGCCGATAAAGGACGCCATAAACAACCATCTGTATTATGGAGTCCATAAGGAGGGGGACAAGTGGGTGTTCAGGGAGTGGGCCCCAAATGCCACCTCAATTTACGTGAAAGGTGATTTTAACAACTGGGAGCTTTCTCCGGGCTACAGGATGACCAACAAGGGGGGCGGCGTATGGGAGCTTGTGCTTCCAAAGAGGGCCGTGAAGCATGGTGATTTGTTCAAGTGGCATATTTTCTGGGATGGAGGCGACGGTGAAAGGCTTCCTTCCTATGCTACAAGATGTGTGCAGGATGAGGTTACACACACCTTCTGTGCGCAGGTATGGGCCCCTTCAAAAGAGTACAAGTGGAAGAGTCCACGTGCTCCAAAGGTGAAGAATCCGCTCATTTATGAGACTCATATAGGTATGGCCGGCGAGGAGCCTGTTGTGGCAACATTCAAGGATTTTACAAAGAATGTCCTTCCAAGGATTGCAAAGCTCGGATACAACACAATTCAGGTGATGGCTTTGCAGGAGCACCCTTATTACGGCTCGTTCGGATATCAGGTTTCCAACTTCTTTGCCGCCAGTTCCTGGTTTGGTCAGCCCGAGG
>CALCHD010000008.1 GCA_937901105.1 uncultured Bacteroidales bacterium
TATCCCTCTTCTTGGCCAAACTTCTCATTACCTGTAAATTTGGAGAACTGTTCTGCATCTTTACAAGCCTTCCTTTAAACACGCCGTTCTTCCCCACAAAACTGCCCTGATGGGCATTATAGTACTCTTCAATCTCCTGCTCGGTCACTAAAGTGTCGAGCCTCTCCTCTATAAATTTGTTCTCATATCTGAAAACAAGCAGCTGCGTCCTGTAATCCTCCAATAATCCTGCCACATCTTTGTCAGACTTTGGCAATTGCTCCTCCGCCTTCTGCAGCATCAGCTGCTTTACAGCCCAGGATTGGATATACTGCTGTGCAAGCGCAGCACTGTCTTGCGATGATATTCCTTTAGGTATCAGTTTTTCCAGGTCTGTTTTGTATAACGCAGCCCTCCCAATCTGCGCAACCTTGTCTCCCTTGGTGAAATTTTCATAAAGGGTACAGGAGCAAACTGAAAGAGCTGCAATTATTATACAAACTATCCTGTTCATCCAGAATGGCCGGGATTATTTTGTAAGACCGCTCAATCTTACGAACAAAGCGTCTACACCCTCAAGCAATTTCTGGTTCAATGCCTTGAAATGCTTTTTGGCATCCTCTTTAGGATAATGGTTGATCTGCTCAAAGATATTGTCACCTAGCTCAACAGCATCGGCAACAATCTTGTTTGCCTCATCCACATTCTTGTCCCTGTTAAGATACATAAATACCCAACAGTCTGAAATCACCTCATTAACAAGGAAAATCACATCCTTCTTAAATGTTCTTAAATTTGCCATAGTATCTTAATCTTATTTATTTAGATTTGGTTCAGTTATTATAGGACAGGTTTGCCAACTGGCTCTAGACCCAAACCTGGCTTGTCATGCAAAGTGATCTTACCATCAACGATAGTCATACCTTTGTAGCAGTCGTTTGAGATAAGAAGGTTACCGTCAAGGTCTGCCCACTCTGTTTTAGGAGCGATCTGCGCACCTGCAGTAATTGCACAAGAAGTCTCGGTCATACATCCGATCATAAGCTTCATGTCCAAAGTCTGTGCCAGGCTCACCATCTCTCTAGCCTCTCTCAATCCTGTACATTTCATCAATTTGATGTTGATGCCGTGATATGCACCGTGAAGTTTCTTCACATCAACAAGTCTCTGGCAAGCCTCATCCGCGATGATTGGAAGTGGAGATCTCTCTGTCAGCCATGCAGTCTGGTCCAAAGCATACTTGCTCATTGGCTGCTCAATCATATTTACATTGCGCTCTGCCAGCCAGTGGATCATATCCAATGCATAATATTTGTCTTTCCATCCCTGGTTTGCGTCAATACAGATAACTGTATCGGTTACCGAACGGATAGTATTGATCATCATCTTGTCCTCTGCCTCTGTTCTTCCCAATTTCACTTTGATCACCTTATATGGAGAAGCCTCTTTGGTTTTCTCTCTAACAACCTCCTCTGTATCCAAACCTACAGTAAATGAAGTGTTAGGGCAAGTTGTAGGATCCCAACCCCAGATCTTCCACCAAGGCTGACCCATCATCTTACCTACCAAGTCATGCAAAGCGATATCGATTGCAGCTTTTGCAGCACAGTTGTTGATTGCAATTGAATCAACATATTTCATAATATCCTCAATAAGGAAAGGAGAAGCAAATTTGCTCAGGTCAACTTTCTTAAGGAACTCCATCACTGAAGCCTGGGTCTCACCCAAGTATGGTGGCATGGCAGCCTCACCGTATCCCTCATATCCGTCCCAGGTAATTTTGGTAAGAACGATAGGGGTAGTGGTTCTAGATGAGTTTGCAATTGTAAATACATGTTTCATCTGCGCATCGTATGGTAGCCATGTCAGCTCCATTTTCTTGCTGCCTGATTTTTTTTTGCCTTTTTCTGCCTGTGCAAAAAGGGTTGCAGGATTAAGGACTGCAGCTGCAGCTGTAAGTAGACCTGCAGATTTCAAGAAAGAACGTCTGTCTGTTTTCATATCGTATAGTATGTGTTTCAATTATTTATAAAATGTCTGGATTGACCAGATGTCTTTACCTGCATCAACATTGCCCAAAATGCGTGAAGCACGTACAAGGCGTTTTGAACCGTCATAATAGTTTGCATCACCAGGGATCAGGCTGTTGATTCTCACTTTAGTAGCAGAGTGGATGAAGATACCGTCCTCAATGTAGATACCTACGTGAGTGATGCGCTCTTTTTTCTCTGCTGTAGCTTTTGTACCAAAGAAGATAAGGTCACCTTTCTTAAGGTTAGCCAAAGCCTCTCTTGTATGCTCACCGCCATCAACATATTTTGAAATGTCAACATTATCACCTGTCAAGCACTGTTGCGACGCGTCTCTTGCAAGAACTATACCATTCAAGAAGTAAGTTGATTTACAGAAGCCGCTGCAGTCTACAGCCTTGATTGAGGTACCGCCCCACATATAAGGGACACCAATGAACTGTTTTGCAGTTTTAATGATATTCTCCGCTGTAGGGTTTCTGCTGTCCAGCCATTTGTTGAAATCAGTAACATCAGCTTTAAGCACATAACCCTCGCGGCCGTCTGAAATGGCAACTTTCTGCCAAGCGCCCTGGGTGCCTTTATCCAAAAGGATATTTCCCCAAACAACATCACTTACCATCTGGCTGTTTGCAGATGGGCCCTCATACATTGTAGTATATTTAGTAGTAACAATCACCTTTTTAGCAGCCTGGTAAGCATCAAACTCAGCTTTATCCATGTAAGTAATGCTTCCCGACGAAACCCAAGAGATATAGCCCTCCGGAGTAATCGCTCTTGTCCAGCCGCCTTTTTTCTCCAAAACCTGAAGAGGGGTACCCATCATAACCTGGGTAGCAGACTCTGCACTGTATTTGCCTGCTGTACGGAAGTTGATTACCGACTGGTTTGAAACTCCATAGATCTTCTCGCCCAATTCTGCAGCCGGAAGAGTTGCTATACTGTCAAGAACCTTGATTCCTTTATCAGCAAACGCCTTAACGTAAGCCTCTTTTGCCTCTGGCTGATTGGTAACACCCTTAAGGGCATAGCCATTTTCAGTCTCTACCAGTTTAACCTCCAATGTCTTGCTTCTTCCATCTGGAGCAAACTGGGTTTTCATTTCTTTTGAGATTGTCTCAAATGCAGCAGCCTCTTTAGAAACTTTCTCTCCGCCACAGCATCCGTACAAGGCAACAACAGGAAGGGTTGCCAACAGAATAAGTTTTTTCATATGTACAATAGGTCTTATTTAATGAATATCGTACAAATATAGAAAAAATGCTGTAAAAAGAAAAAGGGGAGCATCAATTTGCTCCCCTTATATTCACATTTAAAGCTATTTGCTATTTATCTTTAAGAATAACGTCGTGTGCTCCGCCCTCTACAATTGAAGTTGAAGATACTAGAGTAATCTTTGCATTCTTCTGGAAATCCGGAATAGTGATTGAACCGCAGCTGCACATTGTAGAAATGATCTTGCCCAAGGTTACATCCAAGTTGTCCTTCATCTTGCCTGCATAAGGAACGTAGCTGTCTACACCCTCCTCAAACTTCATTACGCCGCCTTTGCCGCCCATATCATAGCGCTGCCAGTTACGTGCACGGCTTGAACCCTCGCCCCAGTACTCTTTAACATAGTTGCCGTTAATGTACAATTTCTTTGTAGGAGACTCGTCAAAACGTGCAAAGTAGCGTCCCATCATAAGGAAATCTGCACCCATTGCCAAAGCAAGCGACATATGGTAGTCATGCACAAGACCGCCGTCACTGCAGATTGGAACATAGATTCCAGTCTTCTCAAAATACTCGTCTCTTGCAGCAGCAACATCAAGGATTGCAGTTGCCTGACCTCTACCGATACCTTTCTGCTCACGGGTAATACAGATTGAACCGCCACCGATACCAACTTTAATGAAGTCTGCACCAGCCTCAACAAGATAGTCAAAACCCTCCTTGTCAACCACATTGCCGGCACCAATCAGCACTTTACCGTTATAAGTCTCTTTAACCCATGCAATTGACTCTTTCTGCCACTCTGAAAATCCGTCTGATGAATCAAGGCACACTACATCAACGCCAGCCTC
>CALCHD010000009.1 GCA_937901105.1 uncultured Bacteroidales bacterium
TATATCGCTATGTTTTACTGTCTTGAAGGTGTTTGACAACTTAAGAGGATTGGTCAACCCTCCTATCGAGGATGATAATATGCTTATAAGCTCTTCTAAATCATCATCATGATGAATAGCGTTACGCTCTTTTATATCCTTGAGATATGTATTTGAGAGTATCGTATAGCCCTACTTTGTCATAAAGGTAATCGAATCCTCCCTTATACATGTATGAAGAGTATTCTGCAGGATTGTATACCTCTGCAATGAATTGCACTTTTGGGTACTTATGCTTTACTTCCTTTATGCACCAGTCCCAGAACTCTACAGGTACCAATTCAGCCATGTCGCAACGGAATGCATCCACACCTTTAGAAGCCCAGAAGCAAAGGATATCATTCATCATGTACCAGGTTTTTGGGATTGGGTAGAAATGTCCCTTGCGGCCGTTCATATAGTCAACTCCATAGTTCAGCTTCACTGTTTCATACCAGTCGTTCACTGAAGGGTTTGCAGTAAAGCAGTCGTTTCCTGTTGCTTTGGCCGGCCTTTCGTGGTATGTGCCCATTGAGAACATCTCTCCGGGAAGGTAGTAGTAGTTGTTGTCGGGAGAAAAGACATTTTCATTGTCCCCTATTCCAAAGTCTTTTGCCCAATAAGGAAGTGAATCTGAATTGTATTCCCTTGCAAGGTGGTTAGGGACAAAATCGAGTACCACTTTGAACCCCGCAGTGTGGGTGCGTTGTACAAGATCCTCAAATTCAGCCATTCTGTTTTCTACAGAATCTGCGAGGTATGGGTTTACATCGTAGTAGTCCTTTATTGCATATGGTGATCCTGCACGCCCTTTTATTACTGAAGGATTGTCTCTGCGAATGCCGTATTCCTCAAAGGATGCTTTTGTTGCATGTTCAATAACACCTGTATACCAGACATGTGTTACTCCAAGGGTGTGGAGATGTTCAAAGACAGATTCATTGATGGATGAGAATTTTCCCGTTCCGTTTGTCTGCAGTGTGCCATCGGGAAGACAATTTTCGTTTGTATTTCCAAAAATTCTGGGTAATAGCTGGTATATTATAAATTTCTTATCCATCATAATGCAAAAAATTGACACCCCATTCGTTTGGAGTGTCTGTCAATTCAAAATTAGTGATAAAATCTGATATTATAAAAAAAAAGAGCCGCAAACTGCGGCCCTTTAAAAATATCAGTTCTGGTATTACCAGTTAAGGATTTTCTTGAAGTCGTACTCCTCTGGATTTTGAAGGTATTTCTTGGCTGCCTCGTAATCCTCTGGGGTGATGTAGTTAAGGATGTGATCCATAATCTGCTGAACTTTGTCAGTGTGGATATTTACACCACGTGGCGGAATCTTGCCGCTCTCGTTCTGCATATCTTTTAGATATAGTGATTTGATGTTACCGTTAAGATCTAGGTAAACCATACATCCTGTTACCCCCTCTGTGAAGAGTTTGTATACACCCATGCCAAGCTGTGAGCAGTACATAAGGTCGTAACCTACTGGAGTTACGCAACGTACCTCATAACCAATCTCAACTGGACGTGATTTAACTGAAATGCCCAATGATTTTAGTTTATTCTCAACCATGTCATTGAACATCTGAGCTTTAGAAATTTTACCAAGCTCTGGGTGACCGTGGTCATCATAGGTAAATTTAACTCCATACTGCAATAGCTCCTCAGTTGAAAGCTCGTGGAATACACCCTCTGAAATCATGATTGCACCGTGAGGAACGCCCATGATCTTTCTCTTGATGATTGAAGAGATTGCAAGATTGATGATCTTCTCTGCAGTGATGGTAGTTTTGTTGAACATCTCTGGGATAACGATCATTGGATAGTGGCAAGATGCACCGATACCTAGAGCAAGGTGACCTGCTGAACGGCCCATTGCTGAAACGATGAACCAGTTTGCGCTTGTCCTTGCATCCTCGTATACTGTTGTAGCAATCTTGGTACCCTCTGCTTTTGCAGTGTGGTAACCGAAGGTTGGGATATTCTGTGGAAGAGGAAGGTCGTTGTCAATTGTTTTTGGAACGTGGATGTTAGCGATTGGATAGTTCTTCTCTGCCAAGAATTTTGCAATTCTGTTTGCAGTTGAAGCAGTATCGTCACCACCTACAGTTACAAGAAGCTTGATGTTGTTCTCAACGAAGAAATCAAGGTTGAAATTCTCCTGGAAATCTTTGTCAGATGGTTTAAAACGGCTCATTACAAGGTATGAACCACCTCTGTTGAAAATCCAGTCTGCGCAAGTGAAGTCTAGCTCTGTATAGTTAGGGTCTGGAGAGAAAAGGCCTTTGTAACCACCGTGAAGGCCTAGCACTCTGAAGTCATTCTGAATAAAAGTTTTGGCAATACTTCCAACTACAGTATTCATTCCTGGAGCAGGACCGCCACCTGTTAGGATAACAATTGATTGTTTCATTTTATATAAAATTATTTCTTGTTGTTATTTGGGGCGGCAAATTTACATTTTTATTAAAAAATTACCTATTTTTTAGTTATTTTTGTTTGCTAAAATTGTAAAAAATTGAAGAAGAGCGAGGCTAAAAGCAGGATTGAGCAGCTCTCCGCTGAGCTGAAGAGACATAACCACAATTATTATGTGCTGAATTCACCTGAAATAACGGATTTTCAGTACGACCTCCTTATGCTTGAACTTCAGGAGCTTGAAAAGATGTTTCCGGAATTTGCGCATAAGGACTCTCCTACAGTAAATGTAGGCAGTGACCTCTCTGCAAAAGAGCAGTTTGAGCAGTTCCCCCACAAATACCCTATGCTCTCCCTTTCCAATACGTACAACATAGGAGAACTTGAAGATTTCAGCAACAGGGTTGCAAAAGGGACAGACCGCCCTTTCACTTTTAACTGTGAACTCAAGTTTGACGGTACGGCCATTTGCCTTACATACAAGGAAGGGAAGCTTTTCAGGGCGCTTACGCGTGGAGACGGAACTTCAGGTGATGATGTAACCCGCAATGTCCTTCAGATCCCTTCAATTCCCAAACAGCTTAAAGAAGGCTCCAATTTTCCCGATGAATTTGAAATCAGGGGTGAGATCTATATGCCTTACAAGGCATTTGACAAGCTCAATTACCAGAGGGAGCTGGATGAGGAGCAGCCATTTGCCAACCCAAGAAATGCAGCTTCCGGATCATTGAAGCTGCAAGATCCAGAACTTGTAAAGGAGCGCGGGCTGGAGTGTACACTCTATCACCTGCTTTCAGATGAACCTGTAGCGCTTACCCATACTGAATCTTTGCAGAAAGCCAAGGAATGGGGACTGCCTGTTTCAGAGCATTTTAAGGAATGTGCTTCAATTGAGGAGGTTGAAGCATTCATATCATTCTGGGATACCGAAAGGAAAATGCTCCCTTTTGCAACAGACGGCATAGTGGTAAAGGTAAACCAGCTCCCTATACAGTCATCGCTGGGATATACAGCAAAGTCGCCAAGATGGGCAACTGCATATAAATTCAAGCCGGAAGAAGCCTCTACAAAGCTTCTTTCAATTGATTATCAGGTTGGACGTACCGGTGCAGTCACTCCGGTTGCTAACCTTGAACCGGTACAGTTGAGCGGAACAAAGGTAAAAAGGGCCTCTCTTCACAATTATGACCAAATCCAGGCAATGGATATCCATATCGGTGATTATGTATTTGTTGAGAAAGGTGGTGAAATCATCCCTAAAATTACTAGGGTGGATATGGAGAAAAGGGGATTTGACATTGTCCCTGTAGATTTTCCGCTGAATTGTCCTGTATGCGGCACACCTCTTGTTAAAGATGAGGATGAAGCCAAGCACTTCTGCCCTAACACTGATGAGTGCCCTCCACAGATAAAGGGAAAATTCATTCATTTTATCGGGAGGAAGGCAATGGATATAAATGCTGGGGAGGCAACTATTGAGCAGCTTTACGGCAAAGGGTACATCAGGCAGTTGAGCGACCTCTACAAGCTTACCCCAGAGCAGCTCCTTACACTTGACAAATGGAAGGAAAAATCAGTTTCCAATTTCCTTAAATCATTGGAAGAGAGCAAGGCAGTGCCATTTTCCCGATTGTTGTTTGCCATTGGCATCAGACATATCGGTGAGACAACTGCTAAAGTTTTAGCACAGCATTTCCATAATATGGATGCAATTGCAGCAGCAACAAAGGAGGAGCTCCTGTCAATTGGTGAGGTTGGTGAAAAACTTGCAGATTCTATCATTAGCTATTTCAGCAATGAGCAGCACCTGCAGGTAATAAAGGAACTTAAGGAGTATGGGCTTCAGATGGAGGAAGACAGTTCATCCAAAATAATAGAATCTGAAATCCTTAAGGGGATGACTGTTGTTATATCCGGTAATTTCTCTATTTCTAGGGACGGCATGAAAGCCCTTATAGAGGCCCATTCCGGCAAGGTTGGCAGTTCAATAAGCGGTAATACCACCTATATGGTAGCCGGCGAGAAGTGTGGCCCAAGCAAGCTCTCCAAAGCTGAAAAACTTGGAGTTAAGGTAATTGGAGAGGAAGAATTTATGAATATGTTAAAAAATTGATATTATGAGAGAAGTTTGTATCAGTAAAGGAATTTATTACATGGGAGTGAATGACAGGCGCAAACATCTGTTTGAGAACAACTGGCCTCTCCCCTATGGAGTTTCCTATAACTCCTATCTTATCAAAGATGAGAAAAGTGTCCTTATAGACACTATTGAATACGGAAGCAATGATAATTATCTTAACCACATTGAGCGCATTCTGGATGGAGCACCACTTGATTACCTTGTAGTTAACCATATGGAGCCTGACCACTCCAGCATGATTGAGTGCGTTACCAGAAGATTCCCTGATGTAAAGGTGATAGGAAATGCACAGACTGCAAAAATCCTCAAACTTTATTTCAATCTTCCCGACGATTCCATTATGATTGTAAAGGACGGGGAGTCGCTTTCTTTGGGAGAGCATACGTTGTCTTTCCACCTCATACCTTGGGTACACTGGCCGGAGACAATGGTAACATATGAGCAGAATACGCAGACTTTGTTCTCATGCGATGCTTTTGGAGGTTTTGGCACATTGGATGGAAGCATCTTTGATGATGAGAATGATTTTGAAGGACATTATAAGGCGGAGATGTTGAGATACTACTCCAATATTGTGGGCAAGTACAGTGGCATGGTTCAGAAAGCTTTTGACAAATTGTCGGGAGTACCAATTAAAACCATTTGCCCATCCCATGGCCTTGTATGGAGGGGAAATCCTGGAAGAGTGCTTGAACTTTACTCAAAATGGTGCAATTGGGAGAATGAGAAAGGTGTTGTTGTTGTTTATGCAAGCATGTATGGCAACACAGAGCAGATGGCAGATTTTATAGGAAGGATTCTTGGAGAGAAAGGAATTCCTGTAAGGACCTATGATGTTTCAAAGACACACGTATCTTACATATTGAGTGACATTTGGAAGTATAAAGGGCTAATACTTGGCACTTGTGCATACAATACACAGATGCATCCTATGATGGAGCATCTTTGCAATGAGATAAAATTGATAGCTCCAAAGAACAAAACTTTGTCTATCTTTGGTAGTTCTACCCGGAACGGAGCCGGTGTAAAGGCATTGGCCAAATATGCTCCGGAGATGGGTATGGAGGTGGCCGGCTCTCCACTGGAAATTATGGGCTCTGCCACTTATGACAAGCTTGCTCAAAGCGCGGAACAGTTTGTTGAAGAGTTTTTAAAATCACTTTAATCTGAACAATTATGAACGTTAATGATATTTTTGAGGTAAAAATTACTGTGCAGGAGTCAGATACAGCAATTGCACATAAATCTGGAGGACTTCCAGTGTATGCTACCCCTGCTATGATTGGCCTTATGGAGAATGCATCTTTCAAGCTGTTGAAAAATGAAGGCAAGGACAGTGTAGGTACAGAGATGAATGTGAAGCATACCAGAGCATGCCTTGTGGGTACCAATGTTACAGCAAAGGCCACTGTAACATCTGTTAATGGCAATTGGGTAAACTTTGAAGTTGTTGCATCAGATGATAAAGGTGAGATAGGAAATGGTGTACATACCCGCTATATCATTGATGCAGAAAAATTTATGGCTAAATTGAACAAGTAAGTTGAAAGACCTTATTGATGAAATAAAGGAGTTCTACCAGTGGATTGTAAAGTTTGTCACAGATGATATATGGCATTTGAATCTGGATGATTTTGGCAGGGCCAAAAGCAAACTGATCAAATACCTGAAAGTGGCAATCATAACAGTTAAGGAGGCGGCAATAAACCATCTGGGACTATATGCCTTCTCCTTGAGTTTCTTTACCACCATGGCAATGGTACCGTTTGCAGCTGTGGCTTTTGCAGTTACTGACGGTTTTGGACTGAAGAATACACTTCAGAATCTGCTTCTTGAGTATTTTTCAGAAAATAAGGAGATTGTACAGCTTATTATTGGATTTGCCGAGAATATAGTAACTATAAGCCAGCAGGATGCTTTTGGTATCATAAGCCTTGTCTTCTTTATAGGAACCATTTTATGGCTGATACTTAAGGTAGA
The DNA here is from genome assembly GCA_937901105.1 of uncultured Bacteroidales bacterium. Lineage (GTDB taxonomy): Bacteria > Bacteroidota > Bacteroidia > Bacteroidales > UBA932 > Egerieousia. The sequence continues at coordinate 6,560 of CALCHD010000009.1, forward strand.
AACCTGTTTTAATGTAATTTGGAAGGCAGAGCGTGGAAGGTCTCTTGCAAAGAGGTTTCTCTATTATCTTGGAATATTGATTGTTGCTCCATTGGTAATTACAATGTTCCTGTCAGTTACACTGGTGTTTACAAACACCATGAATACACTGGGTTTTGATTTCCATTATTTCAGGATGGCTGGATTTTTTATCAGGTGGCTTGTATTTTACGGAATCATAACATTGTTCTTTACTATACTCTACAAGTATGTGCCAAATGTAAAGGTGAAATTTTCAGCAGCTTTCTTTGCAGCACTTATATCTGCTGGAGTATTTGTAGGATGGCAGTATTTATATATGGAAACACAGTTGCTTGTTTCCAGGCTTAATACAGTATATGGTGCATTTGCAGCCATACCGCTGTTCCTCATGTGGATGAATGTAAGCTGGACAATCATACTGGTAGGTGCGGAGATATCACATGCCTATCAGTATGAAGAGCTGTATACATCAGATGATGATTATGATAAGCTTGAGAAAGAAGTAATTGAAAAAATCAATTTGGAATGAAAGGAATAAAGATGGATATGAAATTGTCTGCAAACGCCGTCAATTTTATTGATGATGCCAAATTGCAGAATTTGCTTGAGGATTCACGTGAGGATCTTCCTAGAGCAAGAGAATTGTTCAAAAAGGCACTTGACAAGAAGCCTCTTACTGTTGAGGAGACAGCTGTCCTGCTGTCTATTGAATCAGAAGAGGGTTTAAAGGAGCTTTTTGATGCGGCTAGAGAACTGAAAAAAAAGGTATATGGCAATAGAATTGTACTTTTTGCCCCTCTATATGTAGGAAACCACTGTGTAAACAACTGCAAGTATTGCGGTTTCAGGAAAGATGCAAAAGGTATTGTTAGAAAGACGCTCAACAACAAGGAACTCATAACAGAGATTGAGAACCTTGAAAAAGTTGGACACAAGAGGCTGATTCTTGTATTTGGCGAATCACCGGTATATACTCCGGAGTTCATAGCAGATAGTGTAAGGACTTGCTACAGCATCAAGGTTGGAAACGGTGAGATCAGGAGAGTCAACATAAATGCAGCGCCATTGGATGTTGAAGGTTTCAGAACAGTTAAAGAGGCCGGTATAGGTACTTTCCAGATTTTCCAGGAGACGTATCATCAGGAGACCTATTCAAAATATCATCCGTCGGGAGACATAAAGGGTGATTATATGTGGCGCCTGAATGCTATGGACCGTGCTTTTGAGGCCGGTATTGATGACATGGGAATTGGTGCACTGTTTGGATTGTACAACTGGAAGTATGAAGTATTGGGACTTGTTTCACATGCACTGCATTTGCAGGACACTTGTGGAGTTGGCCCTCACACTATAAGCTTCCCTAGAATCAAGCCTGCAGCTGATATGAATCTTGAGCTGCCGTATGAGGTTTCAGATGATGAATTCAAGAGAATTGTAGCTGTTCTCCGTCTGGCTGTACCTTATACCGGACTTATCATGACTGCCCGTGAAAGCAGTGCTATAAGGGATGAGGTTATAGAATTTGGCGTTTCACAGATTGATGCTGGTACAAAGCTTGAAATTGGCGGTTACCAGAACCAGAAAGGCGGTGAGCAGGATATCACCAAGGAGCAGTTTGTAATTGGTGACACAAGAGAACTTGATGATGTAATGCACTGGCTGCTTACTAAGGGATATATACCTAGCTTCTGTACAGCATGTTACAGGATGGGACGCACTGGAGAGCACTTTATGGAGTTTGCTATTCCAGGCTTTATAAAAAGGTTCTGTACACCTAATGCCATCATTACAATGGCCGAGTATCTTGAGGATTATGGCAGTGAAAAGACTAAAAAAGCAGGCTATGAACTGATAGAAAAAGAACTTGAGAAACTGCCTGACAGTATACAGAAAGAGAAGATTATTGCTAATTTAGAGGCGGTAAAAAAAGGGACAAGAGATTTAAGGTTTTAATTTATGTTTACGCAAGAGGACAACGAATTGATTCAAAGGGAATTTGAATCATTGAGGATTACAAGTCTAAAAAGATGTGCAACGCAAGAGGAGTATAATGATGTAATTAGGGCGTTTGAGTTTGCCAACGAAGCACATAAAGGTGTAAGAAGACGTTCTGGAGAACCTTACATCCTGCACCCTATTGCGGTTGCAAAAATTGTAGTTGAGGAGATAGGCCTTGGCTACAAGTCCATTGTCTCTGCCCTCTTGCATGATGTTGTTGAAGATACTGAATATACAGTTGAAGATCTTTCCAGGCTGTTCGGGCCTAAAGTTGCATCTTTGGTTGACGGACTTACAAAGATCAAGTCTGCTATGGATTCAAAACACAATTCCAATAAGAATGATGAAGTTTCCATGCAGGCGGAAAACTTCAAGAGAATCCTCCTTACCTTAAATGATGATGTCCGCGTAGTTCTTATCAAGCTTGCAGACAGGCTGCACAACTTGAGGACAATCGGTTCAATGCCTGAACGCAAGAAAGACAAGATCTTGAGCGAAAGCATGTATATTTTTGTACCTCTTGCCCATAAGCTTGGCCTGTACAGGATGAAGTCTGAAATGGAGAATATCTGGCTTCAGTACAGGGAGCCGGAATATTACAATAGAATTACAAGGCAGCTTGACGCTCTTGTTGATGAGCGCGGTGATTCTATCAACCAGTTCATTGCCCCTATTTCTCAGGCACTTCATTACGAAGGCTATAAATTTACAATTACAAAGCGTATAAAGAGCCCTTATTCCATCTGGAAGAAAATGGAGAAAAAAGGAGTCCCATTTGAGCAGATATATGACTTGTATGCTGTAAGGATCATTTTTGAAGCAAAAGAGGGAGTTTCTGAAAGAAAACAGTGCTGGGACATATATTCAATCATATCTGAACATTACAGGTCAAAAATGGACCGCATCAGGGATTGGGTAAGTGTTCCAAAATCCAACGGCTATGAAGCTCTTCACTGTACCCTTATGAGCCAGAACGGCAACTGGGTTGAAGTTCAGATCCGTTCCGACAGAATGAACCAGATTGCAGAAAAAGGTGTTGCCGCCCATTGGAGCTACAAGGGCGTGAACAAGAGTGAGACAGAGCTGGACAACTGGCTTGCAATGGTTCGTGAGGTTCTTGAGAATCCGGATGTAAGTGCATTGGAATTCCTTGACAAGTTCCATGAAGGCCTTCTTTCTTCAGAGATTTACGTATTTACCCCTAGAGGTGACTCCAAGTCACTCCCTAAAGGGGCAACAGCACTAGATTTTGCATACTATATCCACAGTAAGATAGGCAATAAGGCCATTGCTGCCAAGGTAAATCATAGGCTTGTTCCGCTGTCTCATGAGCTGAGCAACGGAGACCAGATTGAGATAATTACTGCAGAAGCCCAGAAACCTAGCAGGGAGTGGCTGGGATTTGCCCATACACCTAAAGCAAAAGACCTTATATATGAGGCTCTGAAGGCTGATATTGACGATGCAATCTCCAAAGGCCAGAAGATACTTGAAGAGGAGCTGGGAAAACTTGGCGTTAAGGTACAGCATAGAGTAATCATCAAGCTGTTGAATGAGTATAAGCTCAACAATAAGGATGAGATGTACACAAAGATTGCAACAGGAGTTGTAAAGCTTGACGACCTCGACAAGATTTTGCGCAAGAATAACGAGAACAAGTGGGTAAAATACTGGAAACTCCAGTTTTTCTCTTCTTCTGATGAAAATGAAGAAATTGATGATTCTGCAGAGGAGCAGCCAGTTGAGAAAAAGCCTGCCATAGACAAGAAGAAAGATTATCTTCTTAAAGAAAATTTTGACAAGACCCTTACCTATCAGGTTGCAGACTGCTGCAATCCTATTCCAGGCGATGCAATTGTAGGATTTGTTGATGAACATAATAATGTAATAGTGCATAAGAAGACATGCTCTAAAGCAATTTCCCTTGCAACTGTCCAGGGTGAAAAAATCATCAATGCAAAATGGACCAAACATACATTCCTGTCATTCCTTGCAAGAGTTTCACTCCGAGGAATTGACCGTATGGGCATTGTCAATGATATTACACAATTTATTACACTTGATTTGAGTGTAAATATCAGAAAAATCCATTTTGAAACGCATGACGGCATCTTTGACGGCTATATTGACTTGTATGTGCATGATGCTCAAGACCTTGAGGTTATTATGAGCAGAATTCTAGAGGTTAAAGGCGTAGAGAGCGTGACAAGAACCGACATTAAAAATGAAACTAACTAGATGAATCCGAAAAAAGAATTTTATAAGATACTGACTATAGCCCTTGTTGTGGCCTATTGTCTGCACACAAGTTCCTGTGCAAGTACAAAAGCGGCTCCCAGTGGAGGTCCAAAGGATACAATACCACCTGTTGTGCTTGCAATGAATCCTGCGGATAATGCCACTGATTTTCCTATTGAAGACGGAGAGATAACAATTACATTTGATGAGTATGTACAGGTAAAGGACCCTGCCAAGAACATTATTGTTTCACCTCCATTAAAAAAGCAGGTGAAGACCAGAGTTAAAGGCAAGAGTGTGGTATTTTCATTTCCTGAACCGCTGCAGCCCAACCAGACATATTCATTATATTGCGGAGAGGCTATTGTTGACAATAATGAAGGGAACCCCTACTATGGACTGGCTTATAGCTTCTCCACAGGTGCTGCCGTAGATTCAATGATGTTGAGCGGTACAGTTGTTGATGCTGTCACTCTTCTTCCTGTAGCAAATGCTACAGTTGCTCTATATGAGAATGCAAAGGATTCTACTGTAATTACAGATGTCCCTTCTGCCATTGCCAGAAGTGACAATTGGGGATATTTTACAGTGAGGAACCTCAAGCCTGTTCCATATTATGTTTTTGCATACACAGATGGGAACACCAACAGCAGATACGACCAGGGTTCAGAGAACATTGCATTCCTGGATACTCCTGTGGTCCCTAGCAAAATTATGGGCCAGGATACAGTTTCCCTTAAATATTATGACCCAAAAGATACTCTGGCGTGCCTGGCAAGACCGTCAGAGATTACTTTGAACATATTTGCCGAGGCAAATATGAAGCAGTTCATAAAGGATTACAAGCGATTCAGCAGAAGAGGATCATACATTACATTCAATGCATCTGATGTTCAAATAGATTCCTTTGCAATATCGGGAATAAAGGATGAAAGGATTATCAGGCAGTTCAATGCAAGCAGAGACAGCATGACATTCTGGATTAAGGGCGAAGGCCGCATTGATGACACCTTGAGGCTTGCAATAAAGTATCATAAGACAGATTCTGCCGGTACTCTTGTTCCACAGCTGGAGAACTTGAAATTTGTTGCACCATATGAGAACAAGAGGGCGAAGAAAGGCAATGACAAGGAAGATAACAAGAGGAAAGACCTCCTTGAAATGACTGTAAGTGCTGACAAGGCAATGATTGAACAGAATGGAATAGAGCTCTTCTTCCCTGCCCCATTGACAGAAATGGATACAGCATCAATTTCATTTATTATGAGAAATCCAAAAATGATTGAGAGTGCTGTAGAATACACAATATCAGAAGATTCTTTGGAATCTAACAAATATGTTATCCGCCCTGATGTCCAGTTTGCTAAAGGAAACGAATATATACTCAAGTTCCCAATGGCTATTTTCAAGGATGTAAACGGTTTCACAAATGATTCTTCTGTCACAACTGTCTCTTTGCCAGCTGATGAGAAATTGAGCTCACTTACATTGGAACTGAAGAATGTAAATGCAAGATACATTGTAGAGCTGACAAATCCACAAAGAACAACTGTTTATAGAAAATATATTATTGATAGTGACTGTGAACTTCTTTTCCCATATTTGAAGGCAAATGAATATTCAATAAGGATTACGGAAGACCTTAACAGCAACGGCAAGCTGGATACTGGAGACCTTCTTTCAAGAAAGCAGCCCGAAAAAGTGATTATGTATACTTTGAGTGACGGTACAACCAAGATGAAGATTAATGAAAGGACAGATATTGTGCAGGATATTGATATAGCTGAAATTTTCAGCAAGGAGGTCAAATGATGAATAGAAAATATTTACTGATAATTATATCCTTATTGTCTTTTGCATTTAACCCGGCATATTCACAAAATGTAAAAGAAGAGAATGAGGAGGCATATCTTAAAGAGTTTGACCTGCATTCTTTTAAGGATGCTGGCACAAAGGTGAAGGACAGTACACATTTATATCAGCATATCATTGGTGTGAAATGGGGATATGGAATGTCAAACGTGTTTTTCAGCCAGTCCAGCAGCCATAAGGGCTTTACTACAGCAAGCACCTATGGAATTACCTATACCTATCTTCATTCAATGCTGGGCAATCTTCCTTATTTTGGTATCCAGCTTGGCCTTGAATCAACAGAAATGGGATATACACATGTAACGGAGATATCAGAGGATGTATTTGAGGAAGAAGAGCAGAGATATTCTGTTGCAGATTTCCAGATGATAGCGCTCTTCAGGGCAGACACCAAAAGATTCAGGTTCCATTTGGGTGGAGGAGGATATCTGTCATATATTTATGATACAGAAATTGCTGGCGGTATTCCGCCAACTACCAATAAAGGAGGATTTGGACTTGTAGGACAAGGAGGTATTGCAGTAAAATTCCATCCTATTGAGATTTCTCTTGAGGCAAGCTATAAATACGGCCTTACACATTTTCTGGATCCGCAGATATACTCATCCGACTATTGGGTATACACTCACCCCAACCAGCTTCTTTTTTCTGTTGGCCTGAGCTATAATCTTGGCGGAAAGTATTTTAAAAAGAAATAGATGATGAACAGCATAGAAGTAAAAGTAGGAAATGTAATTGTAGGAGGAGATTCTCCTATAAGAATTCAGACCATGTGCAACACCCATACACAGGATGTGGCACCTTCTGTATCACAGTGCCTGGAAATGGTCAAGGCAGGTGCAGAAATCATCAGGCTTACCACCCAAGGGATGAAAGAGGTGGAAGCGCTGGCTAAAATCAAAGAGGAACTTAGAGCCCAAGGTATTGATGTCCCTCTTGTTGCTGATGTCCATTTCAATTCTGACGTTGCAATTGAAGTGGCTAAAATTGCAGAGAAAGTAAGGATCAATCCCGGTAATTTTGCAAAAGAACATTCAGTAGCCCAAAGCCAGTTCAAGAAATTCATTGAAGTCTGCAAAGAGTATGGTACAGCTGTAAGAATTGGTGTAAACCATGGTTCTCTAGGAGAAAGGATTATCAATATGTACGGAGATACTCCTCTTGGAATGAAAGAGGCAGCAATGGAGTGGTTGAGAATGTGCAAAGAAAATGATTACAGTAATGTTGTTGTTTCCCTTAAGGCCAGCAATACAATTGTAATGTCAACTGCCTACAGGCTTCTTTGGGAAGCAATGAAACAGGAAGGCGTTGTATATCCAGTGCATCTTGGTGTAACAGAGGCCGGCAATGGAGATACAGGCAGAATCAAGTCAGCAGTTGGCATTGCTGCTCTACTTAAGGATGGCATAGGTGACACTATAAGAGTTTCACTAACCGAGAACCCTGTAAACGAGCTTCCTGTAGCAAGAACAATTGCAGACTATTTCTATAATGGGGAATACAAGGGAAAATGGATAATGGAAAACAGCAATCCGCCTGTACATTATGAGTGCAGCAGCTGGGATGAGTTCATTATAAAGGCATCTTGTG
>CALCHD010000010.1 GCA_937901105.1 uncultured Bacteroidales bacterium
AAAAGGGGGAGACCTCATAGGTGAGGTCATGCAGGTTGGAGGCACATGGGTGAATGTGGCGGTAGGAAGCATCATCAGCAAAGTGCAGAAGGCAAATGTGGAGCATATCTCCAACAACGAGTTCAACAATGCTGTGAAGAGCCTTCCAAAGCAGATGAGCTCACATTCGGAGAGCATATCACAGCGCAAGCTTGATTTCAAGCCTAACATAGATATCAGGGGCGAGAGGCTTATGGAGGCCCTGGAAATAGTAAGCCGCTTCATAGATGACGCCCTTATGGTTGGAATAGGAGAGGTGAAGATCCTTCACGGAAAAGGAAACGGCATCCTTAAGGAGGAGGTCAGGAAATACCTGAAGACCGTGCCTGGAGTCATTAGCTGCAAGGATGAGGACATCCAGTTTGGAGGGTCGGGAATAACAGTAGTAAAACTAGACTAGAAGAATATGAAAAAAGCACTTTTCATTTTTGCAATCTGCGTTCTGGCAGGTTGCGCAAGCAAGGGGGACAAGGCGCAGAAAGTGGCAGAGCAGTTCCTGGATGCATATATCTCCAATGACTTTGCAGCTGCAACAGAAATGTGTTCGGACAGTTTCAAGGAGCTGTTCAGCAAGACAGTAAAGGATTTTGAATCATTGGATCCGCAGGTAAAGGAGATGCTCAAGGAGCAGTGTGCCCAGCTCAAATATGAAATTTCCCTTGTAGAGAGGGTGAACAAAAGCGACACATTCAATATCAGCTACAACATAATCAGAGTTCTTCCCGACAGCTCATCATTCAAGGATTCTGTAATGGCCAGCACTTTGAAGGTGGTGGACGGGAAAGTGGCAAGATTGAACAAATAACTTTACCGGTGTATTTCCCGGGGAGTATGATAAAAAGAAGTCCGGTTCTGCGGGGAACCGGACTTCTTATTTTTATTCAAGCTTGTCTCTTATTATTCCACTACGGAGTATACCAGCTGGAGCTTTGGAGCCCTCTCGGCTACAGGCCCGTTTATTTTTCCAACGCAGTAAGTGCTGGTGTTGATGCTATAGGTAGATTCTCCATAATATGAATCAATGGTGGTGTTGATAGGCATAATCCATAAGTTGTGCTTATAGTCATCAAGCTGCTGCATATCCATTGATACAAAGTCCTGTATAATGGATGGGATATCCATCCTGTATTCCATCAATGACCTGTTTACAGTACCAATTGAATACCCCTGTACGCCCACATCCTTTGCAGGGTAGAAGAAGTATGCCTTGTATGTGCTGTCATATTCCCTTACGCAAGGGTATAAGTTTCCTGGATACTTGGTCATGTCAAAATCTTCCGGCATCTCAAACGGGAATACTAGGGCTCCCTTTGCAATCACTATATCCTTTCCTTGAAGGCCTTCAGAAGCTTTCCATGCGTCAATTGTCTGCTTAAGCTCATATTTGTCAATATAAGGCTTGAGGCCTGCAACACCTTCAATGCTAAGATGCTTGCCTGGAGCAGTTGTCTCCATCTTGCCGCTCTCATATGTTGAAAGGTTGAGGCAATACTCTTTGCCAAAGTTTACGGCAAACAAGGTGTCCTTTCTGGCAAGGCCCTCCCCCCAGGTAGGCTGGAAATTAATCCTTACATATACGTTGCCGAGCCCAAAGTTGAGGATATTCTCTCTGCCTCCTATAACTCCATCTTCAGGTGTATTGGTTCTGATAAGCAGCCCTTTGAATTTTTTTGCAAATAGTGCAGCAGTATCTTTTTCGGCCTGGGTTGCTGTAAGAAGCTCCTCTCCAAAAGCCTTGTTCAGATGAACTTTTATGGAGTCTCCTCCAAAGTACATCACCTCTCCAGCATTTAGCGGCTCCGGATTGTAGTCTGCTGCAGTGAATGAATTATGGAATGCTGTGGTTGAATCAATGTTCTTGTATGTCCTGTGAATAAAGATCTGCTGTGGAATGCCTTCCTGACCTTTCTCTGCAACATAGATGCCTGATACATTTCCCAGGAAATAAACCTCCTTAACAATAGGGTCCTTGCCAAAGTCCCATCCGGTAAAGCTTGGATAAAGGTCTGCAACGGTGGCAAACTGTACAAGCCCGTACTCCTCTGTCCTGATGGCTCCAAAAAGGCCCTCTTCTGAAGAGAGTGACTGGAGCGGCTGTGATGACTTCAGCTGTACAGGCAATGCAATCTCCGCAACCCTCACAGGAAGGTCCTGGTTGCCTGGAACAAGTCCTTCACCCATAGTTTTGTCTACTGTAATGCATGACACAGCCAAAAAGAAGGCTGCCAGAGCAAGTGCTATTTTATTTTTAATCTGCATTTTCCCCTAAAATTTTGTCGTAAAACTGATTATACTCTTTAATGTAAGCAGAATCAGACAGGTCTGCATAAGGGAGCACAGGCAATTTGGATGAAGCTACAAAATCTGTAAGCTCGCCGCACAGCTGCGGGCTTCCCATAATTACGCCGTCTGAATACTGAACGGCAAGTTTTGCAAGATTTATGCCATTGGCCTCCTTGATCGCATCAAGATCCTTGTTCTTTACACCTGGGATAATCATCTTTCCTTTCATGTCCTCCGCAAATTTCTCCTGGGAAATCTCGTCATAAAGGGAAAGTACAACCTTGCAGTCTGTAAATATAGGGTCGTCCTTGTAAGCTTTTTTAAGATATAAAGGAAGCACGTGGGAAATCCAGCCCTGACAGTGGATTACGTCAGGTTTCCAGCGGAGCTTCTTTACAGTCTCCAATACGCCTCTGGCAAAGAAAATTGCACGCTCGTCGTTGTCCTCAAAAAATTTGCCGTCCTGGTCGGTAAAGACAAACTTCCTGTGGAAATAATCCTCATTGTCTATAAAATAAACCTGCATCCTGGCAGATGATATGGATGCCACTTTAATGATAAGGGGCCTGTCAATGTCATTTACCACAAGGTTCATTCCGGAGAGCCTGATAACCTCGTGCAACTGGTTTCTCCTTTCATTGATATTGCCGTACCTAGGCATGAAAGAACGTATCTCACGTCCGCTTTCCTGGATTCCTTGCGGAAGGTAACGGCCTACACTTGAAACAGTGCTCTCAGGAAGATAAGGAGTTATCTCTGAGTTAACGAACAGTATTTTTTTAGTCTCCTTCATAGAAATGGAATTTTAAGGCACAAAGATAATAAAAAATAATCAAACATTTTTAAATAAACATTTTGTGTTTATCTTTGAAAGTTATTTCATATAGTCAGCATGGGCCGTAAAGAGAAAAATATCATTGCCAGGAGGTTGGTGCATTCATACCTCTCTTCCATCATAAGCATAGCTCTGGTGCTTCTGCTTGTGGGAATTTTTGGCGTGCTTGCCATAAATGCGGGGGCTGTGCAGGACTATTTTAAGGAGAATGTGAAGATTACGGCAATACTCAAGGAAAATGTCCCAGACCTCAATGCCAAGAAGCTCCAGCACAGTCTGGATCTGCATCCTGCGGTGAAGAAGACCTCCTTCATTTCAAAGGAGCAGGGAACAGAGGAGATGAAGAGGCTTTTGGGGGAGGATTTCCTGGATGCCTTTGAGCACAACCCCATACCGGTTTCAATAGAGCTGAACCTCAAGGGGGAGTACTTTAATCCCGACAGCCTCAAGCTGTTCAGGGAGGCGCTGCTGGAGGATCCGCAGATTGAGGAGGTGGCCTATCAGGAGTCATTGCTGGGAATCCTTAATGATAATCTGGAGAAGATAGCCATGGCATTCATGGTCTTCATAGCACTTCTGATGTTCATATCATTTGTGCTGATAAACAATACAGTAAGGCTCAATGTGTACTCAAAGAGGTTCTCCATATACACAATGAGGCTTGTTGGTGCAAAAAAGAGCTTCATCAGGGGGCCGTTCCTTGTGAAGGCGGTGTTCCAGGGACTTCTGTCGGGATTATTGGCGGCATTGGCCCTTTTGGGAATATTGTACCTCCTTAAGGACAGCTTTGCGCAGATGTTCTCAATTTTCCAGATGGAGCTGGTGGCAGGTGTGCTGGCCGGAGTTGTGGTGCTGGGTGCACTGATTTGCCTGGTGTGCACATTTTTTGTAGTGGGAAGGATGATTTCATTTACAAACGACGATTTATATTATTAAAAGATATCATGAAAGAGAATTCAGAAGAGAGAGGGTTTGCAGTACCCAAGAAAAATATTCTGTATATAATTGCCGGTTTTGCAATTATGGTGCTGGGCTATGTGCTTATGAGCGGTGGTGGCAGTGATGATCCGAATGTCTTCAACGAGGAGATGTTCAGTACAAGGAGAATAACAGTGGCTCCTGTTGTAATCCTTATAGGCATTGTGGTGGAGATATGGGCAATCATGCATATTGGAAAATCTAAAAAACAGTAATTATGAGTTGGATAGAGGCAATCGTCCTTGGTTTTGTACAGGGTCTCACAGAGTTTCTTCCTGTAAGCAGCAGCGGTCATCTGACCATTGCAAAGGAGCTTTTTGGAATTGAGTCAAGCAACTTGAGCTTTGAGGTTGTAGTGCATGCGGCAACAGTGTGCAGCACAATAGTGGCCTTCCGCAAGCAGATATGGGATCTTTTGAAGGGATTTTTCAACCTGCAGATGAATCCGCAGAAGGAGTATATCTTTAAGATAGCGGTTTCCATGATTCCTGTCTTCATTGTAGGAGTGTTCTTCAAGGAGCAGGTTGAGGCTGTCTTTGGAAGCGGCCTTATGGTTGTGGGCTGCATGCTGTTTGTAACAGCAGGGCTCCTTTCATTGAGTGAGTATCTTTCAAAGAAACAGAAAGGATCCGGCCGTCCGGTGGGGTGGAAAGACGCTGCAGTTATTGGCATTGCCCAGGCATGTGCGGTTCTTCCTGGTCTTTCACGTTCTGGTTCAACAATATCAACAGGCCTGCTGTTGGGCGTAAAGAAGGAGGATGTTGCACAGTTCTCGTTCCTTATGGTGCTTGTCCCTATCCTTGGCGAGGCGTTTCTGGAACTTGTTGGAGGTGAGTTGAGCGGCGCAGAGTCGGGTATTCCGGCAATGTCATTGATGTTGGGCTTTGTGGCGGCATTCCTTTCGGGATTGTTCGCATGCAAACTCATGATAAATATTGTAAAGAAGGCAAAATTGTGGATTTTCGCCCTTTACTGCGTAATTGTGGGTGCTGCCTGCATTATCAGCGGACTTATTTGATCTTGATGTAGAGCTGTATGGATAAGAACCTTTATTATTTTGTGTCAGACGTGCACCTGGGGCTTGATTATAAAGATCCCAAGGCTAGAGAGAGGAAATTTTCCTCTTTCCTGGCTTCGCTGCCGCAAAATACAAAGGCCCTTTATCTGCTTGGAGATATTTTTGACTTCTGGTACGAATACAGGAATGTGATTCCACGCGGGTATACCCGCACGCTTGGAGCTTTGGCTTCATTAGTGGACAGGGGTGTGAAGGTGTATTTCTTTAACGGCAACCACGATATTTGGACATATAATTACTTTGCTTCAGAGCTTGGCCTTGAGATGCTCCAGCAGCCTATGGTTGTAGAGATAGAGGGCAAGAGGTTCTGCCTTGGGCATGGTGACGGTTTAGGGAAGGGTGATTTTGGATACAAGCTTCTCAACTGGGGATTCAAGAACCGTTTCCTTCAGCGGATGTTCAGCGGGCTGCATCCCCGTTGGGCCTTCTGGCTGGCCCATAAGTGGAGCAGGCACAACCGGCTTGCCCATGAGGATAGCCCATGGCAGTGGAGGGGAGAGGATGAGCGTATAGTGAAGTTTGCCAACGAATTCCAGAACTCCAGAGGAGGGGATATAGATTACTTTATCTTTGGCCATTTCCATTACCGTACAAGCATGGACCTGAAGTCCGGAGGCAGGATGTTCCTTCTTGGAGAGTGGGTCAATACCTATGATTATCTGGTTTTTGACGGGGAGGAGATTCATTCTCTGAACATAGAGTAGTACAGGTACCAGAAGCTCCCTTCCTGGTACATGTGTACAAGTTCTTCTACAATCTTGTCTTCACCGTCCTTATCGTATTTTTTCTTGAGGTCGGAGCCGAACAGTCTGGCAACTCCTTGCCAGAATCCGGCAGCGGCGCCCCCCTTGTAGTTTCTTATGGCCTGGTAGCCTGATATTCCGGCCTCGCGGTCTATTAGCTTGAGGAGCAGCTTGCCCTGGTTGATGGAGAGTTTTTTCAATGGTTTTTCAAACTCCTTGAAGAGCCTTTTTTCGTATTCCTTAATGTATTTTTCCCTCTGCCATCTGGTGAAGCCCGAATTGGCAAGGGTGCTGTCTGCATTCTTCATTATCTCACATGCTTTCAAGGCATATGGGTATGCTTTGGCAAAGTTGTATACTGTACGGTAGTATCTGCGCCATTCGCGGCTCTGTTTCCAGCTTCTGGGGCGGTTAAAGATGTATGCCGGCTTAATCTCTTCTATATAGATTGTGTCTCCCTTTTCAATTATGTAGGCCATGGGAATCTCTTTGTCCTGGCTGTATGCTGCTGTGCCGGATATAAGGGCAAAAAGGGCGATAATGCAATATTTTAGAAATAATTTGGCCATATGTCTCACAAAAATACTAACTTTACAAACATTGTAAAAACTTAAACTGATAAATAATGTTCAATACAGATGTATTCACTCCATGGGTTCTGCTTTCAGACCTTGGAATCATATCGGCACTCCTTCTAGTAGGAAAATTCATCAGAGTAAAGGTAAAGCTTATTCAAAAGCTGTTCATACCGCCTAGTCTCCTTGCAGGTGTGCTTGGCCTTGCTTTTGGCCCAAACGGATTGGGATGGCTCCCTTTGTCGGGAAGCATGGGAACCTATGCGGCAGTGCTGATTGCATTGGTGTTTGGTGCCCTTCCCCTTTCATCTCCTAAATTTACTGTAAAGGAGGTTGCTGGAAGAGTTGGTCCAATGTGGGTGTATGCCCAGCTGGGAATGCTGCTTCAGTGGGCATTGGCCGGCCTTTTCGGGCTTTTTGTGATGAAGCTTATCTGGCCGGAGCTCAATGACGCGTTTGGTGTGATGCTGTCAACCGGATTCTACGGCGGCCATGGAACTGCAGCTGCAATTGGCGAGGCCTTCAACGGCCTTGGCTGGGATGAGGCGGCTTCTCTAGGTATGACAACTGCAACAGTTGGTGTAATCTGTGCAATCATAGGTGGCCTTATTTGCATTAAGTGGGCGGCAAAGAACAAGCAGACTGCCTTCATTTCAGATTTTGCAGATCTTCCCCAGGAGCTCCGCAGCGGACTTGTTCCACAGGAGAAGAGAGACCCTATGGGAAGCGCAACAACTTCTTCAATCTCAATAGAGCCCCTTACTTTCCACCTTGCACTTGTCCTGCTGGTGGCATTTTTGGGCTACTCGTTGAGTGTGGGAGTGAAGCAGTGGTATCCGCAGCTTGAACTTCCTGTATTCAGCTGTGCATTCATTGTGGGCCTGATCCTTAAGAAGATATTTGATGCTACAAGTGTTACAGACTATATATGTCCGCAGACAACCCAGCGTATAGGCAGCATGGCCACTGACCTTCTAGTTGCCTTTGGAGTGGCTTCAATCAAACTTGGTGTGGTGGTAAAATATGCGGTTCCGCTTGTGGTGCTTATTGTTGTGGGCGCAATTATGGTGTATGCAATTACTTTCTATTTTGGCAAAAGGCTTTCAAAGACCTACTGGTTTGAGAGGACAATCTTTGCATGGGGCTGGTGGACCGGAACTATGGCAATGGGTATTGCACTTATAAGGATTGTGGACCCTAAACTTTCAAGCAAGGCCATGGATGACTATGCACTTGCATACCTTCCAATTGCCCCTATTGAGATTTTGCTCATCACTTTCGTCCCAATTATGTTTATGAACGGAATGGGATTGTGGCTTTCATTGGGATGCCTTGTATTGTCGGGTCTCCTTATCCTGCTTGCGATTAAGATGGGATGGTGGATAAAAAAGAAATAAATTTACAGCAATGAAAAAGATAGCGTTGATTTTGGCTGCGCAGCTCCTTTTTGCAGGGGCCTGGGCGCAGACATCAGATGAGGCCTTGTACAAAAAGGCAGAGGAGATACATAAGAAGTATCTCACAATAGATACCCATAATGATACTGCAATGTATCTCAATCATCCCGACAGTGAGGATTGGAGTGTGTCAAAGGGTCAGGTGAGTTTCCCGCTGATGAAGAAAGGCGGGCTGGATGCGGCATTCTTTGCAATCTTCCTTGATCAGGGGCCTTTGAGGGATTCTTCCAGGGATTCTGTATATCAGTATGCAATGGAGGAGATAAGGCTCTTTAAGGAGTATGTTGCAAAGCACAGCGATGAGGCGGCAATCGCATATTCGCCAAAGGATTTGCGCAAGCTTAAAAAGGAGGGAAAGAAGAGTATTGTGGTTTTTGCTCTTGAGAAT
>CALCHD010000011.1 GCA_937901105.1 uncultured Bacteroidales bacterium
CTCCATGTTTTGCGGCGTTTTCCGGGACATTTTCCTCCGTGGGGGCAGTTTCTCCATGTTTTGCGCCCAAAACCAGGATGTTTTCCATTGCCACCTTATTTTCTCCATGTTTTGTGGCGTTTTCCGGGACATTCTTCTTCCGTGGGGGCAGTTTCTCCATGTTTTGCGCCCAAAATCAGGATGTTTTCTAGTGCCACCTTATTTTCTCCATGTTTTGCGGCGTTTTCCGGGACATTTTCCTCCGTGGGGGCAGTTTCTCCCGGTTTTGCGGAGTTTTCCGGGACAATCTTCTTCCGCGGTGGCAGTTTCTCCCGAAATTGTGGCGTTTTCCCGGACATTTTCCTAATGTACGGTAATAGGCAGGATTTTTGTCGGGAAGAATATTAGTTTAACTTTGTGTGGAATTAAAAATGAGTTTTGCAATGAAGATATATAGATTTTTGCTGGTATTGATGGTTTGTGCGTTGCCTCTTGCTGGTTTTGCGCAGAAGGTGAAGGATTATAAGCTGCAGGTGGTTGAGACTTTGCCCCATGATACCAGGGCCTATACGCAGGGCCTGTTTTTCCATAATGGTGAGCTTTATGAGAGCTGCGGGCAATATGGCTCTTCATCTTTCCGTAAGGTGGATCTTAAAACCGGAAAGGATTTGAGGAGATTGAATTTTGATGCAAAGTATTTTGTAGAAGGTTCGTGTGTCCTGAACGGTATGCTATATATCCTTACCTGGCAGGAGCATAAATGCTTTGTATATGATATTGCTACATGGAAGTTCTTGGGTGAATTGTACAACCCTAGAGAGGGGTGGGGCCTCACCACCAATGGCAAGGACCTGATTCTTTCCGATGGATCAACAAAGATTTATTTCTTGGATCCGCAGTCTTTTGCTGTCCGTTCCTTTAAAGAGGTGACCATTGCCGGACGTCCTGTGCCGTTCATTAATGAGCTGGAGTGGATTAACGGCGAGATTTGGGCAAATGTATATACGCAGGATTTTATCCTTATTATTGACCCTGCAACCGGTAATGTAAAGGGCAGGGTAGACTGCAGAGGCCTGTTGCCTTCTTCATTGCGTAAGCCCGGTACAGATGTGCTGAACGGAATTGCACAAAATCCTGCCACAGGAGATATCTATCTTACAGGCAAGTACTGGCCAAAAATGTATAAGGTGAAACTTGTTGAGAAGAAGTGATTTGTCTTGTGATAAGGTTTTAGCTGATCTTAATTTCCAGTTCACCTCCAGTTATTTGAAAGTGTAATATTTAGTGATTTTTTTATTCTTCTGTTGCAGAACTGCAGATTTGTAGTAGATTTGCAGCAGATTTTTGTCGGGAATAATCCCGACAGTTTTTATTAACATTTTGCTTGGGGGTGCCATTCGGCTGAGATTATACCCTTTAAACCTGATGCGGTTAGTACCGCCGTAGGGAAAGCGTGGAAAATTCCACATCTTCTACAGTTGGTTTATAGAGTCTTATTAAGACACCCTCCTGCATAAAAAACAGTAATTTTATGAAGAAATTAATGCTTTTTTGCGGGATTTTATTTTTCCCAATGTTGGGTTTTGCAGCACAGCAGCAAACTCCCTATCCAATGGACACTATTGCAGATACGCTCCGCAATCACAATCTCGATTCCATTGTTGTCAATGCCCATAGGGCTGGAACCAATACACCCGTAACCTATACAGAGGTGAGCGGATACAAGATGAGGAAGGAGAATGCTTCCCATTCGCTCCCTATGATGCTGGCCATGCAGCCTTCTGTTGTGGCTACTACCGAGGGCGGTCTTGGACTTGGGTACAGCAATTTTTCTGTACGCGGAACGGATGACACCAGAACCAATGTTACTCTTAACGGCATCTCGCTCAATGACTCCGAGAGCCAGAAGGTATTTTGGGTAAATATGCCATCCATTCACCAGTTTACCAGCTCTGTACAGTTGGAGCGCGGAGTTGGAACTTCGGCTGCCGGATCTGGCGCTTTTGGTGCCAATTTGTCTATAGTTACGTCGTCTCTTTGTACAACTCCTTCAGCATCAGCAACGTTTAGTTTGGGGTCGTACAATACTTACCTCAGTTCGGTGGCCGCGGCAACGGGAATAGGCAAACAGGGGTTGTATTTTAATGTGGTGTATTCGCACGGCACATCAGACGGTTATATAAGGAATGCCAAGGCGGATCTCAACTCTCTATATACCACAGCTGGATTGCGTACAGACAAGGGAGATTTGAGCCTCACTTACATTTACGGTGACCAGAGTACCGGCATTACGTGGGAGGGAATTTCCCCACAGATGTATGAGATTGACCGCACTTACAACATTGCCGGAGAGTATTATGATGAGCAGGGGAATGTGCATTATTACGATAATGAGACTGACAATTATACCCAGCACCATCTGCAGGCCAGGTACGCCCACAGGTTCAATGAATCTCTGGAGTGGAGTACCTCTTTGAACTATACCAGAGGTGACGGTTACTATGAGAACTATAAGGCAGATACCAAGTTCTCCAAATATGGAATGCAGTCACCCGATGCCTCTGTAACAAAGAGTGATTTCATCATCCAACAGGCGATGTTAAACGATTATTATGCGTTTAATACGGATATCAATTACTCTTCAAATTCCCTTAAGGCTTCAGCAGCAGTTTCTTATGGTTACTATGACGGAAACCATTTTGGAGATGTCATCTGGTGCAAGCACTCACCTGTGGAGGATCCTTTCCAATGGTACAGGAACAAGGGACTGAAGAAAGATTTCACAACATATGTCCGCGCAGAGTGGAATCCTACCCACAAATTGACAATTTTTGCAGATTTGCAGTATAGGGGAGTCTCATATAAATTAGATGGTCCCGACAAGGATTTTGCAGTCCTCAACTGGAAGAAAAACTACAATTTCTTCAATCCAAAGGCAGGTTTTACCTATGCGCCTGGGGACAACAGCAGAATATATGCTTCTGTGGCAATTGCACACAGGGAGCCAAGCAGAAGTGATATTAAGGAGAGCATCAAATCTGCATCTGCAGATAAACTTAAAGCCGAGCAGCTGGTAGATGTTGAACTTGGTTACCGCCTTAATACTGAGAAGTTTGCTTTTTCTGCCAATCTCTATTTGATGGAATACAAAGACCAGTTGGTAGCCACAGGCCGCCTTACCGATGTAGGTTATGTGATTAAGGAGAATATCCCCAGCAGTTACCGCAGGGGAGTGGAGTTGGCTGCAGCATGGAATCTGAACCGTACATTTACCCTTGAGGGAAACATTACCCTTTCAAAGAACAAGGCATTGGACTACACTGCATGTGTTGATACATATGATAATCCCGACAACTGGAATCCTCTTCCGCAGAATGAGATTTTCTTCAAGAAGACAAATCTTATCCTTTCCCCTGAAGTGATTGGAATGCTTCAGTTGAGAGCCCGTCCCGGTTGTGGTTTTGAATGCAGCCTAAATGGTAAATTTGTCGGGAAGCAATATATGGACAATCTGAATTCCAAGGTGTCTGAAGTCCCTTCTTATTTTGTGTCGGCACTGAATGTTTCCAAAAATTTTAGGATTGGAGAGAATGAAAGGGCTTTGAATGTGGCGTTGAGCATTGATAATCTGCTCAACAACAAATACTGGTCTTACGGATGGATTTATCAGGCCCATTTTGCTGACGGCTCCGATGCCTATGTTGAGAAAGGACTTTATGCGCAGGCTCCTGTGAATTACATGCTTAAGGTTAGTTATAATTTTTAATTTTGTACAAAAGAACTTTTATGCTTTTAGAACTTTTTGGAGTAATATTCGGTTTCATTTACCTCTATCTGGAGATAGTGCAGAAGAAGGGGATGTGGCTTGTGGGTTTCCTTATGGCTGCAGTTTATGCTGTTGTCTATTGGCAGCAGGAGGTGTATGCCTCCATGAGTTTCCAGATTTATTATGTGCTGGTAAGCATTTATGGATTCTTGCAGTGGGGGAAGGATAAGCTCAAGGCCGGAGCAGAGGAGGCACGCCTGCAAGGTGTCCCTGAGTCAGACACTTCACAGATAATTTACCGTAAAATGCCATTTAAAGTGCTGTTGTACAGCGTACTTATTTACACTGCAGTTGTATCTTTCATGGTTCTGGTACTTGGCAAATATACAGATGATCCAATGCCTTTTGCAGACAGTTCAATTACCGTTGTAAGTGCCATTGCAACTTTCTGGCTTTCAAAATCCTACAGGGAGCAGTGGCTGGCCTGGCTGGTTGTGAACACATTCACTGTTGTGATGTGTCTGCGTATTGGACTTTACCCAACGGCGGTCCTTTATTTTGTAAATGCCGTGGCTTCCGTTTACGGATATTTGCACTGGAAACGTAAAGGAGTACTGATTGAATAAAATTGCTGCATGAAATAAAATTTGCCCATTGGGACGACGTCCTAATGGGCATTTTTCTATGAAATCAGTTATTTGTGCCTCAACGCAAGTTCCTTCTCAAGATCCTCAATTGAGCATCCCATCTGCTCCAACAGAACCAGCAGGTGGTAAATCATATCGGATGCCTCGTAGATGAAGCGGCTGCGGTTGCCGTCAACTGCCTCAATTACGCTCTCAGTAGCCTCCTCACCAACTTTCTGGGCAATTTTCTTTACCCCTTTTATGAACAGTTTGGTGGTATATGAGTTCTCCGGCATCTCCTTGTGCCTCTGCTGAACTACGCTCTGAAGTTTGCGGATGAAACCCTCTTCGTCGGGAGTATCAAAACAGCTGGTGGTTCCCCTGTGGCAGGTAGGGCCTGCTGGGATAGCCTTAACCAGTATTGTATCATTGTCGCAATCCTGGTACATCTGTTTTACTTTCAAGAAGTTGCCGCTTGTTTCACCCTTTGTCCACAGGCATTGCCTGCTGCGGGAGAAGAATGTTACATTGCCTGAAGCAATGGTCATATCCAATGCCTCCCTGTTCATATATCCCAGCATCAGCACCTTAAGCGTACATGCGTCCTGCACAATTGCCGGTATAAGCCCATCCGGCATTTTTGCAAAATCCAATTTATCTGTCTGTATCATATACTTTCCAATTTATTTATTTTGCCCCGTGGGACGACGTCCTATTGGGCATTTTTTACATTCTTACTTCAATTCCTTGAGCCAAAAGCTCCTGTTTAAGTTCCCTAATTCCTATTTCGCCGTAGTGGAAGATGCTGGCGGCAAGGGCTGCATCAGCCCGGCCGCGGCTCAAGACATCTGCTATGTCTGAACCGGCGCCTCCTGAAGCAATTACCGGTATTGATATCACTTCAGACAAGCGGGCAAAAGTTTCGCAAGGGTAACCTGCGCGGGTGCCGTCATGGTCCATGGAGGTGAAGAGTATCTCTCCGGCGCCCCTTTCCTGTGCCTCCAGGGCCCAGCTGAAGAGTTCTTTATCGGTTGGTCTGCTACCGCCGTGGGTGGTGGCCATCCATCGGCTGTCGGGAAGCAATTTTGCATCAATTGCCACAACCACAAACTGGTTGCCGTATTTTCCCGCAATTGCATCAATCAGGGAAGGGTTGGCAATGGCAGAGGAGTTGATTGAAATCTTGTCGGCACCGGCATCCAGCAGTCTGGATGCATCATCCAAAGAAGAGATGCCCCCACCAACGGTAAATGGGATATTTATTCTTCCCGATATCTTTCTAACCAGTTCTGTAAAGGTCCCGCGACCCTCACGGGTTGCGCTGATATCCAGGTATACCAACTCATCCGCACCGCAGGCGGAGTAGTATGCCCCCAGTTCCACCGGGTCTCCAACATCCTGAAGTCCAACAAAGTTGATACCTTTAACAGTACGCCCTTCCTTTACATCCAAACACGGAATTATCCTCTTTGCAACCATTGTCTTATCTCCTCCAAAGTAATTTTATTTTCATAAATTGCCTTTCCTACAACCACTTTCTCCAAACCCAAATCATTGAGCTGTACAATATCAGACATTGAACTTATTCCTCCCGACACTGTAAAGCCAACTCCCGGGAACTGCTTCTGTAGCCCTGTGTAGAGGGAGAATGCCGGTCCGGCAAGCATCCCGTCTTTTGAGATGTCTGTACAGATTACCTCTTTAAGCCCAAAAGGGAGAAATCTCTCTACAATATCCCCAATTCCCATGGCAACCTCCTCTTTCCAACCGTTTACAGATACCTTCCCATCTTTCAAATCTGCCCCCAAAATCAATTTGTCTCCACCAAATTCTCCCAGCCACTCCTCAAAAAGGTGAGGCTTTTGGGCTGCTATACTCCCCACAATTGCATAATCCGCCCCAGCTGAGAGTACATCGCACAAACTCTGGCGGCTCTTTATTCCGCCACCCCATTCAACTTTTACCAGTCCCAATGCAGTAATCTCCTCCAGGGTCCTGAGGTTGGCAGGGCAAGATGATTTTGCTCCGTCAAGGTCTACTACGTGGATCCTTTCAACTCCTGCATCTGCATACATCCTGGCCATATCTGCAGGGGTAGGGGTGTAGGTGGTGCACTGGTTGTAGTCTCCCTGTGAGAGCCTTACACATTTTCCACCTATAATGTCTATAGCCGGCAGTATCTGTATCATAGGGCAAGGAAGTTTTTAATGATTTGTTCACCTATATCACCACTCTTCTCGGGGTGGAACTGGGTTCCGTAGAAGTTCTCATATTTGAGTGCTCCAGAGAACATTTTGCCGTGTACTGTAGTTGCTATTGTATCCGGACAGAGCTCGGGATAGTATGAGTGTACGTAATATACATAGGCACCCCCTTTAATGTCCTTGAAAAGTTTGCTCTCCAGGTTGCTTATCCTGTTCCATCCCATATGTGGAACTTTCAGCCCCTCGCAAGGAATAAATTTCTTCACTTTGGAATCAAATATTCCAAGGCACTCTGTGTTTCCCTCCTCGCTCCAGCGGCACATGATCTGCATTCCCACACAGATGCCCAGAACGGGGCGGCGGAGGGAGCGGATTGTGTCGCATAATCCGGTCTGCTGCAGGCTCTCCATTGCCGTTGCAGCGCTTCCTACTCCTGGAAGTATCACTCTGTCTGCCTTGCGGATAACCTCTTCGCTGGCAGTTACAACATACTCTGCTCCAAGACGCTCAAGGGCATTCTTTACAGACTGAAGGTTGCCGCATTTATAGTCTATTATTGCTACCATTGCTATTTAAATTATTCCCTTACTGGAAGGGAGGTCGTATTTGAAAACATCTTTTTTTATTGCCATCTTCATTGCCCTGGCAAACGCCTTGAATACCCCCTCAATCAGATGGTGGTTATTCTCGCCTGTTGCCTCTATCTGAAGGTTGGCTTTCATTGCAATGCAGAGGCTCTTGAAAAAGTGCTTGAACATCTCTGTTGGAACATCACCCACCATCTCCCTGGTAAAGTTCACATTCCACACAAAATCTGCCCTGCCGCCAAAATCCAGCAGTACCAGTGCCCTGCACTCATCCATCGGGAGGGCAAACCCATACCTTTCAATTCCCCTTTTGCTTCCCAGTGCCTGATGGATTGCCTCGCCAAGTACAATGGCAATATCCTCCATTGTGTGGTGCTCGTCTACCTCAAGATCTCCTTTGCAAGTAACTGAAAGTGAAACTCCTGCATGGTGGACAATCTGATAAAGCATGTGATCGAGGAATTTCAGTCCGGTGTCAATTGATGAAGCCTCTTTGCCGTCGAGGTTCAAAACGAGCCGGATATCAGTCTCTTTGGTTTTACGCGAAATTACAGCCCTTCTCCCGGCAGCAGCAATAACCGGAGCAACTGCATCCGCTTTGCCGTAATTCTCAAGAGCTGCCAGCAATGCAGCGTTCTCCGCAGGTGTACCTACTGAAATTCTAAGGCAGTTCTTGCATAAAGGGACATTTGTCCTGTTTCTGGCAATGATTCCAAGCCCAATGAGGTAGTTGTACATAGCATTGGCATCCTGAAATTTCACAAGGATAAAGTTTGCATCGCTGGGATATACCTTTTCCACACATTCTATTCCCGACAGTTTCTCCACAAGTATCTCCCTTTGTGAAATCATCTCCTCCAACAGGTTCTCAATACCCTTTTCAAGTAAGGTCTTGGCAATCTCCATACCCGCAACATTCAGATTGTATGGATATTTTACCATGCTCATTACCTTAATTATTTCAGCATCAGCCACCGCAATGCCAATTCTCAAGCCTGCCATTCCCCACGCCTTTGAAAGGGTCTGCAGCACTACAATATTTGGGTAGTTTGCAACAGCTCCCACAAATGACTGCTGCTGTGAAAAATCTATATAAGCCTCGTCAATTACAAGAATCCCTTTAAAGCATGCTGCAATTGAAAGTATCTCGCTTACAGGAAAAGAGTTTCCTGTAGGGTTGTTTGGGGAGCACAGGAACATCACCTTTGCATCCCTCCCTTCCATAATCAGCTTCTCCACCGGCAGTGAAAAATCTTCATTCAGCAGCACCTCCTTCAACTCCACATCATTGATTGATGCAGCCACTTTGTACATTCCATAACTTGGAGCAATTGCCACAGCCTTATCCTTCCCAGGATTACAGAAAATCCTGAAAATCAAATCTATTGCCTCATCACTTCCATTTCCAAGGAAAATATTCTCAGGTTCAATCCCTTTTTTCTTCCCGATAATCTCCTTCAACTCCATCTGGTGAGGGGTAGGGTACCTGTTGCAGCCGTTGTCGTAAGGGTTTTCGTTTGCATCAAGGAATACTCCCAACTCCCCTTTATACTCATCCCTTGCGGTAGAATATGGAGTAAGCTGTGCTATATTTTTGCGTATCAACGCCTTTACATCTTCAATTTTCATAACTGTGAATCTTATTTTCCAATTCTTACTTTTGCAGCATTTGCGTGACCCTCAAGTCCTTCTGCCTCAGCCATTGCAACAATTGAAGGTGCAAGCTCCGCAATTCCTTCAGAAGAAATCTGCTGCAGTGTTATCATCTTAATGAAACTGGTCAAGTTCACCCCACTGCATGAATGGGCCCATCCGCTTGTTGGCAATGTGTGGTTTGTTCCCGATGCATAGTCTCCGGCACTCTCCGGGGTCCATTCCCCTACAAAGATGCTTCCGGCACAGGAAATTCTGTTTGCCACATCCCAAGGGTTCTCCATTTGTATTATAAGGTGCTCAGCGGCATATTCATCTGCAAACTCAATGATCTGCTCAACCTCTGGAAATACAATGATTCTGCTGCTGGCCAAAGATGCCTCCACACAGCTGGTGCGGGAGAGTTTCTTTGCCGCCTCAAGGGTTGCCTCAAGCACTTTCTCTGCTACTGCCTGTGATGTGCATACTACCATTGCCTGACTGTCGGGACCATGCTCTGCCTGGGAAAGGACATCTGCCGCCACAAACTCCGCTCTTGCGCTTGAGTCTGCCAGAATCATCACCTCAGAAGGGCCTGCCGGCATATCTATTGCTGTGCTCTCACCGCTTACAATCTGCTTTGCTGCAGTTACATATCTGTTTCCCGGACCAAATATCTTGTTCACCTTCTCCACTTTGCCCGCGCCGTAAGCCATGGCTGCAATTGCCTGTGCTCCACCTATTTTAAACACTTTGTCAACTCCACAGCGGCGGGCTGTATAAAGCACTTCCGGTGCCACCTCTCCCAAAGGATTGCATGGGGTGCACATTATCACCTGGCTGCATCCGGCTATTTTTGCAGGGATTGCCAGCATAAGTACAGTAGAGAACAGCGGTGCGGAACCGCCTGGAATGTAAAGGCCAACTCTCTTTATAGCCACAGGACGCTGTATGCAAATAACTCCAGGTGTGGTTTCCACTTTTATCTCATCCCTTTTCTGGGCATTGTGGAATTTGTATATGTTTGAATATGCTACCTCAATGGCATCTTTAACTTCATTGCTTACTTTTGCTGCGGCAACATCATATTCTGCTTCTGAAACCTCAAAATCTGCAGGGCAGAAGCCGTCAATCTCCTCTGTAATCTCCCTCACAGCAGCCTCTCCGCCAGCCTTCACTCTGGAAAGGATCTGTGCAACCCTCTCCTTAATTTCCTCATTGTTGTTGCCACCTCTCTTGCAGAGCGCTTCCCACTCTGTTTTAGGCGGATTGTTGTAAATTTTCATGACTATAGAATGATTTTATCCAATGAAAGAACCAGAATCCCCTCAGCTCCAATTGCTTTGAGCTGTTTTACCTTATCCCAAAGTTCACCTGCATCAACTACAGAGTGCAATGAATACCACTCCTTGTCTGCCAGCGGCATAACGGTTGGGCTTCGCATAGATGGAAGAATCTGCAATGCCTTGTCCAAGTTCTGCGCAGGAACGTTCATAAGCAGGTATTTCTTTTTGGCGCTCACCTTCTCAGACTCAATCCTGAACATTATATCATCCAGCAACTCCTTATCCTCTGCGCTCAAATTTTTGTTTGCAATCAGCACCGCCTCAGACTCAAACACCCTTTCAACCTCCTTCAAACCATTTGTAACCAATGTTCCTCCCGACGAAACAATATCAAATATTGCATCAGCAATCCCGGCAGCAGGGGCAATCTCCACCGATCCGGTAATTACCTCAATATTTGCCTTAACCCCTTTCTCCTCAAGGAATCTCTCCAGTATGCCGGGGTAGGAGGTGGCAATCCTCTTGCCATTGAAATACTCTACCCCTGTATAATCCTCATCCTTTGGAATTGCAAGTGAAATCCTGCACCCTCCCCATCCAAGTTTTGCTACAATCTCCACATCTGCCTGTTTCTCCTCCACCTCATTCAATCCCACAATGCCCAGCTGTGCGGTATTATTTGCAACCACTCCCGGAATATCGTCGTCTCTAAGATAAAGAATCTCTATCGGGAAGTTGGAAGCCTTTGAAAGGAACTTCCTTTTTGCGTTGTCTACATTTATGTCAATTGAGTTGAGCATTGCAATGCTCTCTTCATTCAGCCTTCCTTTTGTCTGTATTGCTATACGTAACATTTTTTATAGTGTGTTTTAAAGTTTCTGCAAATAAAAAAAGGCCTGCCGGTACGGCAAGCCTTAAGTGAATATAACAGATACATTATAATCCATAAGCCCACCGTACAACAGTGTTCAGCGCGTGATGGTGATGGATATGGATAGTAACGTTTCTCATAGTTTCTCTCGTGTCTTTGCAAATATAACCATTTTTTTCTACATTTGTAAGATATTTTTCCAAATTGTCCAAAATACCCTAGCTATGATTGAGATTTTCTACAAATCAAAAGGACAGATTATAACATCACAGGATATTGCTTACTTGGATGAGCTTGGTTTTGATGATGTGCTTTGGATAGACCTCTTTGAGCCAACCGGCGAGGAAAAAAGGGGTGTTGAGGCCTTTTTGGAAACAACTCTACAGAGCCGTGCCCAAGCGGAGGAGATTGAGAGTTCATCTAGATATTCAGAAACCGACACAACAATTTTTGCCAATACCAACTTCCTTATTCCCGGTCCCGACAACTACAACATGGAGGCGGTATCGTTCATCATCTCGGAAGGTATATTGGTAACAATCAGACAGGTCCCTTTGCGTACCTTCACAGATATGCAGAGAAGAATCTCAGTTTCATACAAACTGTATCCAACCGGTTACCATATTCTTGTAGCAATTCTTGAGAACCGAATTGACTTGGATGCAGATATGATTGAGCTCATGGCCAAGGAGATTGCACAGTTCAGCAAGAGCGTAAGTGCCGGTGAGACTGTAAGCGAGGATTTTCTTTTGGATATCAACCAGTTGCAGGAGAATACCATGATGGTAAGGGAGAACATTATTGATAAGCAGAGAATGATCTCCTCTATCCTCAAGAGTGACAAGTTCCCACGTGATGTGCATTCAAAACTGAATGTGCTTGTTAAGGATATTGCCTCACTTCTTAACCATACCAATTTCAACTTTGAGCGTCTTGAGTATCTTCAGAACACTGTGCTGGGTCTTATCAACTTGGATCAGAACAAAATCATGAAGATCCTTACCTACGTTTCACTTCTATTCATGCCGCCAACCCTTATTTCAGGTATCTTTGGTATGAACATAGGTCTCCCTATTTTCAATCAGAAATGGGATTTCCTTATGGTTGTGGGTGTGATGCTTGTTTCCGTAGGAATTGCTTCCTTTCTCTTCAGACGTCGTAAGATGTTCTAATATGATTTATACCATGCCTTAATGTCAAAAGGCACTCTTTTAGGATGCTTGATAAGATTGAACATCAAGTAGTATAGCTTTACAAGGGTATAGTGCAGCATGTTTGAGTGTCTGCGGAAGAAGCGGCGGAAGGATTTCTGCACAATGATTTCGCGCTGCAGGTTGCTCCAGACGTTCTGGCTGCAGCCGCCGCCGTAGTGGAATACAGGTACAGAAAGGGTAACTATTTCAAGCCCCGTTTTCCAGAAAGAATAGAACAGATCCATATCCTCGCCGTAGATGAAATATTCCTCGCACCAGCGGCCTACTTTTTCAAAGTTTTCTCTTGAAATTATTACAGATGCTCCTCTGCACCAGTATTTGGCCTTGCTGCGTGAAACATTCCACAGTAAGATTTCTTTGAGCAACGGGATCTCCATGCGGGCGTTTTCTACTGAGCCGTCGCGGTTGAAAAGGGGAGTTACATATACTTTGTCGGGATTAAGAAATACCTTTTCGTAGTCTGAGTCTGCTCCTTGTTGAAGGGCTGTGTCTGGGTTAAGGAAATGGAGAATCTCTCCATGGGCAGCGTCTGCTCCCACGTTGCAGCCTTTGGCAAACCCCATGTTCTCGGCTGCACGGATAATTTTGAACCTCTCGAGGGATTCAAATTCACTGCATAGGGCTATGGAGTTGTCGGTGGAATCATTGTCCACTACAATTACCTCATAATCAACAGTAAGGTGCTGCTGGATACTGGTAAGGCAATCTTTCAGCATCCCTTTGGAGTTGTAGTTGACTATTATTATGGAGAGTTTTCTGCTCATTTCTTCAGTTTAAGTACTTTAAGGGCCTGGTTTCTGATGTCTCTGTATTCTTCTGCCCTGTATATAAATTCGTATGAAATTACGGTAATCACAAATCCTGCAGCCAATTGTACAAGCAAGGTTAACAGCGGTGACAATTCAATTGCATTGCCAATCACATATACCACTCCACCCATAACGGCAGAACAAGCGAAGAACGGTATAATGTCTGCTACCTGACGGACCAAAGAGTAAGGTATCTCTTTTGATACATACCATGCATGTACCAGGTAGGAGAGGGCCGATACGGCAACCATTCCCCACAGCATCATGTTTATGTCATAAATTATCCCCAAGGTTACCGGAATGGCAGCCAGAAGTGTCTTTATCACCTCAAGTTTAAGTGTTACCTCCGATTTGCCGTTGGCATTGAATACATTCACACTGGCAAGAATTAGCGGCAAGAATAATCCCGACAGTCCAAGCAGTCTCAGGTACGGCACACTTGGGAGCCACTGCTCACCTATGAGCACATGAATCATGGATTCTGCACAACCGAGGAGCCCCATGACCAATGTGCAGGTAATGAGCATGGTAAGGCGGACAATTCTGCTGTATACTCTCACTTGCCTTGTGGGGTCATCCTGGATGGTGCTCATTACTGGGTATCCCACTTTCTGTACTACCTGGCCTATGTTCTGTGTTACGAGGCTCTTGAACTTGTCTGCCCTTACAAAATATCCAACCTGAACCGGGTTGTACATTTTGCCAATTACAAATGAGTATATCTCGTTCCAGACAGTGCTTATAAGGGAACTTGCAAGGAGTTTGCTTCCAAAATTGAACATCTCCCTGAAACTTCTTGCCGAGAATACTAGTGAAGGTTTCCAGCTTGAGAATACCCAAAGGAGGATTGATATCATTGCCTGTTTAGAGAGCTGTTGTGCGACAAGTGCCCATACTCCCCAGCCTGTAAGGGCCATCCAGATACTGGCTACGCCGCTTGTTACGGCTGCTATAAGGGAGATGATGGCCTGGGTCTTGAAGTCTATTTTCCTTATGAAGTTTACCTTCTGCACCTGGGTGAAAGAGACTATTATTACAGAGAGTGAAAGGACCCTCAACAGTTTGGTAAGTATCTCATATCCTAGGAATGATGCCACCCAAGGTGAGATTGCGTAAAGTATTGCATAAATGCCTGCTCCAAGGGCAAGGTTGGTGTAGAATACTGTACTCAGATCCTTGTCGGTTACATCTGATTTCCTTATGAGGGCACCGCTGAAACCGCTGTCCATGAGGGAGTTTCCAAGGGTTACAAAAATTGCAACCATTCCCACAAGGCCAAACTGCTCAGGTGCAAGGATATTGGCCAGAATGATGCTCACTATGGCTGTAAGACCCGTGCCGGAAAAGCTCTCTATAAAGCCCCAGCCCAGTCCTTTTGCTGTCTTTTCCTTTAATGTGCTGTTGCTCATGAGAATTTCCTGTAAATTTCTACCATCTGGTTTACGTTGGTATCCCACTCATAAAACTTGCAGACTCTTTCTCTTGCAGCTTTTCCCATCTCCTCTTTCAGCTGCGGGTTGTCTATGAATTTCTGCAGTGCGGCAGCGGCAGCTTCCGGGTTACGGCGGGGAACTATGATTCCGCTAACACCGTCTTCTATAACTTCTGTAAAACCGTCTGCATCCGAGGCCACTACAGGGCATTCACAGGCCATTGCCTCAAGAGCAGATACTCCAAAACTCTCGGAATTTGACATATAGCATGCCACATCGTACTTTGCAAACTCATGCGGAAGCTCATTATTGGGGACAAATCCCCAGAAATGCACTTTCTCCGCTATTCCAAGTGCTGCGGAAAGGTTTTCAAGTTTTTCTCTGTCGGGACCCTTACCCACAAGTTCCAGAGAGCACTCAATATCAGGGTTGTTGGCTGCTACAATGGCAAATGCCCTTATGATGTATTCGTTGCCGTATTTGTTCTGGAGGGTTTTTACACTCCCTACGGTGAATTTTCTTCTGTGGGGAGTATTTTCTGCTTGTAGCTCCTCCTGCTCAAGTTTCCTGAAGTGGGAAGTGTCTACTCCAAATGGGGTAATTTCCATCTCCTTGCTGGTGTACCTGCTTGTCTCCTTGGCCATTACATGGCTGGTAGAGAGTATCTTGTCTGCCTTGGCAAGGGTGAATTTCACCATTGCAGCGTGCAGAGGGGATTTCTTTGGATACAGGTACACATCACTTCCCCAAACTGATTCAATATGTGGATGAAATCCGCTCAGCGCTGCTATAAGCGAGTAACTTGTAACATAGTGGGAGTGGAGCAACTGGGGTTTTTCCAGTTCAATTACCCTTTTAAGGTCCTTTACTGCCTGCAGATGCCTCCTTACAGGATAAAGCAGCCCTTTCTTCTCCCTTTTGTAGTTGAAAAGGTCAAAGCAGTAGCATCTCACCCCCAGTTGCGCATAGAAATCACCACTGTACGGTACAATGCTGTACAGCACAATATCCAGCCCTTTTCCTTTAAGGGCCTCCACCCATCTCTGGGTGTGTACGCTGGTGGCATCTGAGACAATAAGAACTTTCATTTTTTTTCTGAGAAATTTTTCTTCCCGATGAATTATTTTTTAGCTGCTATGAACTTGTTATATAACAATAGTCCAACGATGCTCAATATACCTATTCCGGTGAAGATCAGCCACAATAGCTGTGGTTTGCCCATCTGCTCAACAATGCTTACATATAGGCTTGCTCCAAGGAAAGATCCGATTGAACTTCCAATTACTCCGTAAAGGAATGAGTAGCCCATATAAAGTGCCTTTTTGTCGGGAGGAGCAATGATTCCAATGTATGAAAGGAATTTTGGATGGGTTGTCATCTCACCAAGGGTGAATACCATAAGGCCTACGATGAAAATCCATGGTGAACCTCCTATGCTGAGGATTGCCATACCAAGTGTACCGCATCCTATACCCATAATCATTGTTGGAAGGGCAGGCCAGTTCTGTACAAGTTTTGAAACTATCAGCTGAAGGCAGATGATCACACCTGCATTGATTACTGTAACATGCTCTGTATCAAATTTCCAGCTTGGGTTGTCTACAAAGATGCCCAGGAATGAATTAACTGCGTTATCTATTGGGGTCATGTCTACATACTCCTTCAAGTACCAAAGCACTGTACCGTACATCTGGAAGTAAAGGATCCAGAATCCGGAGTAAAGGAAGATGAGAAGGATGAATTTGTAGTCTTTGAGTACCTGTACAATTCCTATAAACAGCTCTTTGATGCTCTTGCTTTGAGTTTTGTTGTTCAGGTTGGCTGCAGGCTCCCTGTAGAAGAATGTGTTTATAAGCATAAGGATACATCCCACTGCCGCTGCCATGTAGAAAATGTTGTGGTAACCTCTTGCCTTAAGCATTGGAACAAGGATTAGCGGTACAAGGAACGCTCCCAAGTTGATTGACCAGTAGAAGATTCCAAATCCAAGTGTAGAGTTTTCCTCGGTGGTGGATTTTGCAATTGTTCCTGATATTACCGGTTTGAAGAATCCTGCGCCAACTGCCATAAGTAGCAATGATGCGAATACCGGAATGTAAGATTCAGTAATTGATGTAAGCGCATAACCACCTGTAATGCAAGTGAATGCAAAGAACAGGATTCTCCTGTATCCATATCGGTCTGCAATACCTCCCGCAATGATTGGCAAGAAGTAAAGCAATGGCTGTATGGTTCCCATTATTGTTCCTGCCTGCGCCTTGCTGAAGCCCAAGCCTCCCTCTTCTCCGCTGAGTACCAGATACACAGAGAGCACAGAAAGCACGCCATAATATGCGCCCCTCTCAAAGAACTCCATTATGATTGCTACCCAAAAATTTCTTTCAAATCCTTTTTTGCTCATGAAATAGTTTGTTATGTGTTGTTAATATTTTTTTCCCGACAGTTTATTTTGTCTCCTCCCGCAGTTTTGCGCCTCTTCCCGACAGTTTCGTCTGTTCACGTCACTTCAGTTCCGGAAATTGGTTTCCTGGCCAATTATTTAAGTGTGCTTATAATCCACTCCCACAATGCATTCATCTGCTCCGGGTAGGTCCAGTGGCCTATATTCTCGCCAATGATAAGCTGTTTGGGGGCAGTGATTGCGTTGTATGTTGCGCGGGTGCTTGTTGGTGCGCAGGTAATGTCATTGTATCCGTAAAGGTAATGGATAGGGTTTTTCAGATGTCTTGCAAAGTTTGCTACATCGTAGTACCTCATCATCTCAATGTTCTCCTTGGTACGGTTGCTCTCTGCCTTGAAGGTGTGTGGCCAGCCTCCTGCACGTCCGTTGCAGTACCCCTCAATGTCGCATAGGGCAGGGAAGTAGGCTACCGATGCCTTAATCCTGCTGTCCAATGCCGATGTTACAATTGAAAGTGCGCCGCCCTGGCTGCCTCCGAATGTTCCTACATTGCCGTTGCACTGCGGCAATGAAAGCAGGAAGTCAATTCCTTTAACGCATCCAAGATATACCCTTTTATAATAATATGTGTCCCTGTTGCCAAGGTTGATGCTTGGGTAGTCGTTAAGGATGCCGTTGCCCAAATCTGAATAAACCTCTCCAGGCAAGTTCACCGCTATTCCATGGATACCCATCTCCAGGATGATTGCTCCCTGTCCTGCGTGGGTAATGTCGCCCCCTTTCTCTCCAACACCCGCTCCCGGGAATCGTAGGATTGCAGGGTATTTTCCCTCTTTGGCTGGCATTGTAAGGATGCCGTACATTCTGGTACTTCCAATGTTGCGGTAGGAGATATGGTATACATTAACATCTTTAGTACACCTCTGGGGAAGAAGCTCCATGGTTGGCTTGAGGTCCACTTTCCTGAGTTTCTCAAGGTTGCCGTTCCAGAACTCCATAAAGTCTTTTGGAAGTTTTACGGTTGGCTGAAGTTTTTCAGGTGAGAACCCCACTGTGCTGGTGGTTGAGTATTTCTTTCCCTCGTGGGTTATGGTTGCCTTTATTCTCAGGTAACCCGGCTTCTTCATTGTACCGGCCTCAATGGTCCCTTCTGTTCCCTTAAGGGTAATCTCTTTTGTTGTGCGGGGAGCCATAAGGTCCTCGCTTATTTCGTAGCTGATGGTTGGATCTACCATTGCAACTCCCTGGTGCAGAGCCATTACCTTTAGTTTGACTTTCATGCCGGTCTCGTATACAGCATCGGAATCGTCGGGAATAAGGATCACCTGAATCTTCTGCTGGCTGGGCTGCGCCATTGCTGTTGCCAATGCCAGGATTGACAGTGCTATAAGTGTGAAAAGTCTTTTCATATTTTATCGTTTATTTTACAAAAATAAGCGATATTTTGTATTGGCGCAAAAAAGGATGGTACCTTTACGTGACCATCCTTTTTTTCTTACAGTAAACGCCATTCATTTCTTTGGACAGCTCAGCTTTCTGCCTCATTTGATATTGACATTGCCATTGACATTCCAAGCAGTATCAGACTCAATATTACTACTGCATACATCTTGATATATGTGAGATAACTGAAAAATGCTATCCAGAAAATTGAGATGATGATTGGGAGTATCTTCTTTTTCATGGTATTAGGTGTTTTTTTTATGAATAACATTTTTTCCGGGTAAAATGTTGCAACAGATGTGGAGAAATGTCCTGAAATATACCCCAAATCCGGGAGAAACCACGGCAGCAGATGGGAAATGTCCCGGATAGCGCCACAAAACCAGGAGAAACCACAGCCGCAGAGGAGAAATGTCCCGGAAACAACCACATTTTCGGGAGAAATTCCCTGTCGGGAAGAAAATCTTGGGGAAATGGAGAAAAAATTTGGTTAACTCCGCAATTATCATTACTTTCGCGCGCTCAAAATTTTTTTGAGACTATACATATTGTTTAACCCACTAGTAGTTAATTAAATTAAAATGAGTAACGAAACTAAAGTAACTGTTGAGGAGGTAGAGGCTCCAGTAGCAGTTGAGACTAAAAAACGCAAAAGCAACGCATCTGTTGCTATTGACAAATTTGACTGGGATGCATTCGAGCAGGACACTGACTACGGTGTATCTAAAGAGGTTGTAGAGGCTGCATATGCAGAGACCCTTTCTTCAGTAATCGAGAACGAGGTTGTTGAGGGTACTGTAGTAGCTGTAACAAAAAGAGAGGTTCTTGTTAACATTGGTTACAAGAGCGAGGGTATCATCCCTGTTAGCGAGTTCAGATACAATCCAGAGCTAGCAGTTGGTGATAAAGTAGAGGTATATGTAGAGAACGCAGAGGACAAAAAAGGTCAGCTAGTTCTTTCACACAAGAAAGCACGTTCACTTAGATCTTGGGATAGAGTTAACGAGGCATTCGACAAAGACGAGATTGTTAAGGGTTACATTAAATGCCGTACTAAGGGCGGTATGATCGTAGACGTATTCGGAATTGAGGCATTCTTGCCAGGTTCACAGATTGACGTTAAGCCTATCCGTGACTACGATGTATTCGTTAACAAGACTATGGAGTTCAAGATTGTTAAAATCAATCACGAGTTCAGAAACGTTGTTGTTTCACACAAAGCACTTATCGAGGCAGAGCTTGAGGCACAGAAAGCTGATATCATCGGCAAACTTGAGAAAGGCCAGGTTCTTGAGGGTACAGTTAAGAACATCACTTCATACGGTGTATTCATCGACCTTGGTGGCGTAGACGGTCTAATCCACATCACTGACCTTTCATGGGGCAGAATCAGCCATCCAGAGGAGATTGTTGCTCTTGACCAGAAGATCAACGTTGTTATCCTAGACTTCGATGATACAAAGAAACGTATCGCTCTAGGTCTAAAACAGCTTAGCGCTCACCCTTGGGATGCTCTAGATGCAAACCTTCAGGTAGGTGACAAAGTTAAAGGTAAAGTAGTTGTTCTTGCTGACTACGGTGCATTCATCGAGATCCAGCCAGGTGTTGAGGGTCTTATCCACGTATCAGAGATGTCTTGGTCTTCTCACCTAAGAAGCGCACAGGACTTCCTAAAAGTTGGTGACGAGGTTGAGGCTGCTATCCTTACTCTAGACAGAGAGGAGAGAAAAATGTCTCTTGGCATCAAACAGCTTAAAGCTGATCCATGGGCTAACATCAGCGAGAAATACCCAGTAGCTTCTAAACACAATGCAGTTGTTAGAAACTTCACTAACTTTGGCGTATTCGTTGAGCTAGAGGAGGGTGTTGACGGTCTTGTACACATCAGCGACCTTTCTTGGACAAAGAAAGTTAAACATCCATCAGAGTTCACTGCTATCGGTGAGAAACTTGAGGTAGTAGTTCTAGAGATCGATGCAGAGAACAGAAGACTAAGCCTAGGTCACAAACAGCTTGAGGAGAATCCTTGGGATGTATTTGAGACTATCTACACTGTAGGTTCAGTTCACGAGGGAACTGTAGTTTCATTCAACGATAAAGGTGCTGCTGTAGCTCTTGCTCACGGTATTGAGGGTTTTGCTCCTGCTAAAGCTCTTGTAAAAGAGGATGGCACTACTGCTAAAGCTGAGGAGAAACTGGAGTTCAAAGTAGTTGAGTTCAACAAGTCAAACAAAAAAATCGTTCTTTCACACTCAAGAATCGCTGAGGATGTGAAGAAAGAGGTTGAGGCTAAAGAGAACAAAGAGAAGGCTGCTGAGGCTGAGTCAACTCAGAAAGCTGTGAAGAAAATCAAAGCTAACATTGAGAAAACTACTCTTGGTGACATTGATGCTCTTGCAGCTCTAAAAAGCGAGATGGAGAAATCTTCAAAATAATTGATGGAATTTTCATTTCTGACAATGGGGACGGCTTCGGCTCACCCCACTGCCAACCGATACCCAAGCGCTCACGTCCTAACGGTTCGTGAGCGGTTGTTCTTAATAGACTGCGGAGAGGGAACGCAGATGCAATTGCGCAAGTACGGGGTATCGTTTGCCAAAATAGACAACATATTCATTTCCCACCTGCACGGGGACCATGTATTTGGCCTCTTTGGCCTGCTTTCTACCATCTCTTTGGGTGGCAGAACAGCAGATCTGCATATTTATGCGCCGGAGAGATTTTCCAAAATACTTGATTTCTATATGGAGCAGTTTGGGGAAAGATCTTCATATGAAATTGTGTTCCACCCTGTAAAATGTAAAGAACCTGTACAAATTTTTGATTCCCGACAGGTGGAGGTTTATGCTTTTCCTCTTGTGCACAGAGAAGAGACTTATGGCTATATGTTTAAGGAAAAGATGCCGCAGCGAAATGTACACAAGCATCTGATAGAGGCTCACAACCTCTCCCTTTATGAGATTGCCCGCCTTAAAGAGGGAAGTGACATTGTGAGGAAAGATACCTTTATTGATGATGACGGACAGGAAGTTGAGTATGACCAGGTTCTCAAGAATGAAGATCTCACATATCTTCCTTACCAGCCCCGTTCTTTTGCTTATTGTACAGATACAATGCCATTCAAGAGACTATCCCAGTGGATTAAGGGTGTTGATCTCATTTACCATGATTCCACCTATACATCAGAATTTGAAGATTTGGCAAAAAAACGTTTTCATTCAACTTCTAGGGGCGCCGCTTGTTGTGCTAAAGAGGCAAATGCAGGAAAACTTATTCTAGGGCACTTTTCAAAGCGATACAAGTCCTTGGACCAGATGCTTGAGGAAGCACAGGAAGTTTTCCCCAATACTGTTCTCGCCAATGAAGGCACTAAATTTGAGATTGAACTGAAAAAATAATTATACTATGCTACGCAAATATACATCAAGCCTGTTTCTTGCAATTTTATTATGCATGATTTCTGTTATGGCTTTTGCCCAAAAGCAGAACAGTCTTTCCATGCAGGCCAATAAATTGGGCCAGACACTTTACTATATCCAGAAGATGTATCTGGATACTGCCAACATTGAATCCCTTACCAATAAGGCTTTGGCAGCAATGGTAACACAGCTTGACCCTCACTCTTCATATATAACAAAAGAGGACCTCAAGGCTATGGATGAACCACTTGTAGGAAACTTTGATGGAATAGGTGTAGAATTTGCGCTGATCAACGATACCCTTACAATTAATGCCACTATCCCTGGAGGACCTGCCGAGAAAGTGGGAATTAGAGCCGGTGACAAGATAGTTTCTGTTGATGATGAAACTATAGCAGGTACATCTCTAACAATAGAAAGAGTTCATAAATATCTGCGTGGTCCTAAAGGTACTAAAGTAAAGGTTGGCATAGTTCGTAGAGATATCCCGCAGATTCTTGAATTTGTCATTACAAGAGACAAAATTCCATTGAACAGCATAGATTCATATTATGAAATTAAAGACGGCATAGTTTACATAAGGCTCACAAGATTTGCCAATGATTCTCATAACGAGCTGTTATATTCTTTAAAAAATCTTGATATACAGCCTAAAGGGATTATCTTGGATTTACGGGGCAATTCAGGAGGCTATCTTCTTACTGCAATAGAGATTGCCAATGAGTTCCTGGAAAGAGACCAGCTCATTGTATATACCGAAGGAAGGGCTATGGACAAAATGAGCGAATATGCAAATGGTGAAGGTACATTAAAAAATGTTCCAATAGCAGTGCTCATAGATGAAAGTTCTGCCTCTGCAAGTGAAATAGTTGCCGGAGCAATCCAGGATTGGGACAGAGGTATGATCATCGGAAGACGTTCTTTTGGCAAAGGTCTGGTTCAAAGACAGTTGCCTCTTCCCGACGGATCTGCTTTACGTCTCACTGTAGCCAGATACCACACACCTAGCGGAAGGGTAATACAGAGCCCTTACGAAGAGGGAAAAAAGGATGAATACTACCAGCAGCTGGCAGAAAGATATGCCAGGGGAGAAAACTTCAGCAGAGACAGTATCCACCTTGCAGATTCATCTGCTGTTTTCAAAACTTTGAAGCAGGGTAGGGCAGTTTATGGAGGAGGAGGTATCATGCCGGACATTTTTATCCCCCAGGATACTACATTCTATACTCCATTCTATGGAGAGATTTTGAGAAAAGGTTTGCTGACAGACTATATGAATGAGTATTCAGATATCCATAGGGCATCCTTGCTTAAGAAATATCCTAAAGTAGACCAGTTTATTGATAAATACAATGTTTCAGATGATGACATTGCTGCATTCCTGGCTTATTGCGCCCAGAAAGGTGTTACACCTGCCGAGGGTGATATGCAAATTTCCGGCGGGCAGATTAGGATGTATTTTAAAGCTTTGATAATTCGCTCAATATACGATTTCAACAGTTTCATCCAGTTCATCAATCAAGACGATAAGGATATCTTAAAGGCAGTTGAGGTCCTTTCCGGGAAGTAATTTTCCTCCCGGTTTTGTGGGGTTTCCCAGGACATTTTCCCTGCGCAGTCGTATTTTGTCCACAAATTGTCGCCAAAACAAGGATGTTTTGCTGCAGCAGAGTATTTTGTCCACGAAATGCCGCCCAAACATGGATGTTTTGCTGCAGCGGAGTATTTTGTCCACGAAATGCCGCCCAAACAAGGATGTTTTGTTGCAGCGGAGTATTTTGTCCACGAAATACCGCCCAAACAAGGATGTTTTGCTGCGTCAGATCGGAGCGGGGATAGGAACGGATGGGAAGAGTGACGTATGGGCACAAAAAAAGGGTAAGCTTGATATATCGCACCGCTACAACCGCATACCCTTGCTGTCTTCCGACCCTGGGGGAGTTTTGCAGGAGCTGGTCGTATATGACTTACCCGGGCACAAAGGTAGAAATTTTTTTATAATCCCCAAACTTTATTGCAACAGGAAGTGCCTTTTTAGGTACTGTGTGTCTGCGGAACCGTCTTTTAAAAATTGCTGAATGAAAATGGCAACAATGCGTCTACAGACTCCATAACCTGTATTTTTCCAGCAGATCCAACAATGACGGCTATTGGAGCACCAGCCCTTTTCTGGCTCTCCAGCAGTACTTGCAGACATGCTGCACAAGGGTACGTGAGTGTGGATGTCAAAATACCGTTCTGGCTACCAATAATTGCAATTGCCTTTACTGGAGAAGATGGATAGTTGTGGTGTGCTGCAAATAATGCCACCCTTTCTGCACAAAGCCCGGATGGTGAAGCTGCATTCTCCTGGTTTGATCCTGTAACAATTTCACCGTTTCCCATAAGCACTGCAGCACCTACATTAAATTTTGAGTATGGTGCGTATGAAGATTTTGTTGCTTCTGCAGCTTTTTCCATCAATAGCTTATATTCAGCTGGCAGTTCTGAAGCTGAAGAGTATTCCTTATATTGAATGTTGATATCTTTTTCCTGCATACTGTACCCGTTTTTTACAAAGATACATTTTATTGTTACCTTTGTTTCATGAGTAACAAAAAAATTATTATGCTGCTGATGATGGTTTTATTGGCAGCAGGAGCCAATGCCCAGAAACTTACCAGGCAGCAATACATAAACAAGTACAAGGATATTGCCATAGAGCAGATGCACAAGCATAAGATTCCGGCCAGCATTATACTTGCGCAGGGATGTCTTGAATCTGGTGACGGCAATTCTGCATTGGCAAGAAAGGCAAACAACCATTTTGGAATAAAATGCCATGATGGCTGGAGAGGCAAGAAATTCAGGCAGGATGATGATGCAAAAAATGAATGCTTCAGAAAATACAAGAATGCAATAGATTCATATACTGATCATTCATACTTCCTTACTTCACGTCCAAGATACAATTCACTTTTTGATTTGCCTATTACTGATTACAAGGCCTGGGCGCATGGACTTAAGGCTGCAGGGTATGCAACAAATCCAAAGTATGCAAAACTTCTGATAGACATAATTGAAGAGTATGAGCTGTACAAGTATGATACAAAAGAGGCCTATGCAATTTCCAGGGAGCAGAAGAGGGCGGAAAAAAAGGCTGCACAGATAGAAAAGAAGAAGAAAAAGCTTGAGAAGAGGGCAATAAAAGCAGCAAAGAAAGCCCAAAAGGCAAACCATAAATATTATGAGTTTACAGGTCAGACACCTCAAACCACAATACCGGCTCTAAATGCTGCTGCACAGCCTCCTAAAGCCACTCCGGCACCAGCTGCGGCAAAAGATTATATTGTAAAGAAAGGTGATACATTGTATTCTATTGCCAGAAAACATGGGATGAGTGTTTCAGAAATCCAGAAGCTCAATCCGGGAATAAATCCAAATTCACTTAAAATAGGGGCCAGACTAAAGCTGAAATAATATGAAAAAGGCAGTATTTCTATTTATAGTTGGAGCATTGGCAGTGGCTGCAGCAATCTTTGTTCCAAGGTATCTGCAGGAATATAAAAAGAGTGTGGCAGAAAAGAGTGTACTCTATATTCCTCTAAACAGCACTTATGAACAGATGCTTGATACAGTTTCCAATGCTGTGGCAGATATTAACTCTTTCAAAAAGGTTGCGCAAAGAGCAAATCTTAATGAAAAGTTCAAGCCAGGAAGATATATTTTTACTCCCGACAAAACCAATAAGGAACTGGTAAGATCCCTGGCAATGGGATGGGAGAGCCCTATGATGCTCACATTGAGCGGAAACATCAGGGGGCTGGAGAAACTGTCGGGAATACTTGGAAAGAAATTGGCTGCCGATTCTGCTGCATTTATGGAGTATTTGTGCAGGGAGGATGTGTGGAAAGGTTGCGGGTTCAACAAGGAGAATTTTATGGGTATGTTCCTGCCCAATACATATGAGGTTTATTGGACCATTACACCGGAAAAGTTTGTTGAGAGGATGAAGAAGGAGTATGAAAAGTTCTGGAATGATGAGCGAAAAAACAAAGCTGCAGAAATAGGACTCACCCCATCTGAAGTTTCAGTACTGGCTTCAATTGTTTGTGAAGAGACCAATTATGGTCCGGAGATGCCAAGGGTTGCCGGAGTGTATATGAACAGGCTGAAAAAAGGGATGAAGCTTGATGCAGACCCTACAGTAAAGTTTGCGCTTGGAGACCCTACAATTAAAAGGATTCTGTTCAGGCATCTGAAAGTGGATTCTCCGTACAATACCTATAAAAATCAGGGACTTCCTCCAGGACCAATAACCATTCCAAGCATAAAGGGAATTGAGTCGGTCCTTGGATACGAGAAGCATAATTATTTGTATTTTTGTTGCAAAATTTTGTGTTTTTAAATTTATGTTTGATTTTTTTGAAGGGAAATTTGTTGAAATAACACCATCATATATAGTGATAAATTGTGGTGGAGTTGGATATAAAATAGAAATATCTTTAAATTCATATAGTATTTTAAAAGATAAGACAGAAGGAAGGGTGCTTGTGCATCATATTGTAAGAGAAGATGCTCAACTTTTATTTGGTTTTGAAAGTGAAAAAGAACGAAAACTTTTCAAGCACTTGATAAGCGTAAACGGAGTCGGTGCAAACACTGCGAGAATGATTCTTTCTTCTCTTAGTTGTGATGATTTGATTGAGGCTGTCGTTAGTGAAAATGTCAATGTCATTAAAGCAGTAAAAGGAATAGGTCTTAAAACCGCTCAAAGAATAATTATAGACTTAAAAGATAATCTAAGCAAGTTTGAAATTGTTAAATCTGAGTGTGTTTTCAGCAATAAAAACAGAGAAGAAGCGTTATTAGCATTGCAAACGCTTGGTTTTAATAAACCTGCAATAGAAAAAACTTTGGATAAAATACTAAAAACAGACGTTTCCTTAGGTGTAGAAGAACTAATTAGGCAAGCGTTGAAGGTTTTATAATTTTTTGATTTAATGAAACTACATATCAATAAAATATTTCTTTTACTATTTGCTTTAATGTGTTGCAATATCTCTTTTGCACAAACAGATAGTTTGAGATATAATATTGAAGAAAATTCTGATAGTCCCTTATTTTTAGATACTCCAAGCAATATTACTACCGAGGTGGAGTATGACCCTATAAACAACGAATATATTTTAATAAAAAAGGTAGGTGATATAATTCTTGAACG
>CALCHD010000012.1 GCA_937901105.1 uncultured Bacteroidales bacterium
CGATAAGAGGAATGACAGGAAGGTTGAAGTGTCTTGCAAAAGCATAGTCACGGCTGTCGTGTGCAGGAACTGCCATGATGGCACCCGTACCGTAACCTGCAAGAACATACTCTGAAACCCATACAGGAACCTGCTCTCCTGTGAACGGATTCACGGCATATGAACCGGTAAATACTCCTGTAACCTTTCTGGTCTCTGCCATTCTCTCGCGCTCGGTCTTTTTCTTTGCCTCAAGAAGGTAAGCCTCAACAGACTCTTTCTGCCCTTTGGTAGTAAGTTTTGCAACCCACTCGCTCTCTGGAGCAAGAACCATGAAGGTAACTCCGAACACTGTATCTGCACGGGTGGTGAAGATAGTCATGTCATACTCTGCACTCTCACCCTCTGCAGGATCTGTATTGGACACTTTGAATACCATCTCTGCACCCTGTGACTTTCCAATCCAGTTCTTCTGCATCTCCTTAAGTGCATCGGTCCACTCAAGCTCTTCCATATCAGCTAAAAGCCTCTCTGCATATGCAGAAACTCTCAACTGCCACTGTTTCATCATTTTCTGCTCAACAGGATGGCCTCCACGTACAGAAAGTCCCTCCTTAACCTCGTCGTTTGCAAGCACAGTACCCAAAGCAGGACACCAGTTCACTGCTGTCTCACCCTGGTATGCAATTCTGTACTGCATAAGGATATTGCTCTTCTCAATCTCTGAATATGAAGCCCACTGCTCTGCTGTAAAAGCTGGGACATCTCCGCAAGCTGCATCTACATTGGCATTTCCCTCTGCTGCAAAAACCTCCTCAAGCTCCGAAATAGGGCAGGCCTTTGCAACTTTGTTGTTGTAGTATGAACCGAACATCTTGAGGAATGCCCACTGTGTCCATTTGTAATATCCGGGATCACATGTCCTGATCTCCCTGTCCCAATCGTAAGAGAAGCCAATACGGTCCATCTGCTCACGGTATCTGCTGATATTCTTCTCGGTGGTTGTAGCCGGATGCTGGCCGGTCTGGATTGCATACTGCTCCGCTGGAAGGCCAAATGCATCATAACCCATAGGATGAAGTACATTGAATCCCTTCAGTCTCTTGTAGCGGCTGTATATATCACTTGCAATGTAGCCTAGAGGATGGCCCACATGCAATCCCGCTCCAGAAGGATACGGGAACATATCCAATACGTAATATTTTGGTTTTGAGGAGTCTGCCTCTACCTTAAAGGTATGGTTCTTTGCCCAGAACTCCTGCCATTTCTTCTCAATGTCTAAAAAATTGTACTCCATTTTCAGATTGTATTTGTTCAACCCGCAAATGTAGTACAATTTTGCTTATTTCTTTATTTTAAATGAGGCAGATTTTGCAAGTTTAAACTCAACAGGAACAGAAATTTTCACGCTCACAGGCTTGCCACCTACAGTTGCCGGCTTCCATTTTGGTGAAGCAGATACAACTTTCATTACCTGCGCATCAATCTCGTCATCCAGGCCGCTTGTAACAGCCACATCCTTAACCTTTCCCTTCTCATCCACCACAAACTCCGCAATTAC
Source organism: uncultured Bacteroidales bacterium (assembly GCA_937901105.1). Classification (GTDB taxonomy): domain Bacteria; phylum Bacteroidota; class Bacteroidia; order Bacteroidales; family UBA932; genus Egerieousia. The sequence goes on from CALCHD010000012.1 coordinate 1,541, forward strand.
AGTTCCCCGTATGCCGTTACGTACAGCACTGTCGGGATACTTGATATACTCATATACCCATTTCTCAAGGAACTTTTCAATTCCCCCATGCATGAAAGTGGCCATCTTATCAACAGTTACAGGGCTGTATATCACCTCTTTCCCCTTCTGCTGCGGCTGTTGCATAGGGTTCATGGCAATTCTTGCATCCCTGTCGGAAAGCTCAAGCGCCATTGAATACACGTACTCTGCAAGACGGGCCATCTGGCTGTAGTCAAGCTTGTCGGGAGTATCCCTTACGGTACGGTAATCCCTGTGCACACCGGAAGTGAACATGACAGAAGGGATCCCCTTCTCATAGAAATTCCTGTGGTCGGAAGGGAAATAGTCTGTATAGGTCTGTTCAGGTGCAATGCTCAATGCTCTTCCCGACAATTTGTTGGCAATGGCTGTCATCTCTCTGTTCAACCCTGCAACAAACACCTGCATAGAATTGTCACGGCCGCTTCTTCCTACCATATCCAGGTTGATCATGGCAACAATGTTCTCCACTTCCCCAAATGAACGGTTCAGGAAATACCAGCTCCCGGCCATTCCAAGCTCATTGGACCCGAAAAATGCAAAGATTACTGACCTGCGGAACATAAAATGACCGGATGACACCATTTTGGCAACCTCCAGTACTGTGGCAACGCCGGAAGCATTGTCATCTGCTCCTGGGAAAACCATATTTTCACTCTCTCCGTTCCTGTTTATTGCAGCAGCCCCCAGATGATCATAATGGGCACCTATAAGGATATACTCATTCTTGAGCTTTGGATCATACCCTTCAACTATTCCTATCACATTCCTGGAATGAAGTGTATCAGGCTGCTGGGCAATGAAGAAGTCATCACCCTCCACGGGCGAAAGCATTACAGCCCCTGCCTCCTGCAGCTTGCTGTACAGATACGCTGCAACCTCCTTCTCCTGCTCTGTTCCGGCCCCCCTGCCCATTCTCTGCGGAGAGGCCAGCCAGGCCACATTCTCCTTCATTGCCGCCTCCATAGCGTCTATATCCTGTCCATATGCTATTGTGCCGCACATTACTGCCGCCACAAAGGCTATAACTTTAAATAATCTTTTCATCACAGATCCATATTCTATTTAAACAATAAAGAGGAGGGCGCCCCAACAAGGTAATTCCCCTTTTGAGCCCCCCTCCCTGTACGGTGCAAAAACCTTGCCTTTTTTATTTGAAGAAAGGCGGTTTTACAACAACTGCCTTAAGCAGCTTCTCTCTCACCTTAATGTAAATCTCCGAACCCAATTTGTAGTATGGAGCAGCAGCATAAGCCAAACCTACAGCTTTTCCGCAAGTAGGGCCCATTGTTCCTGAAGTTACAACTCCAATTACGTTACCCTCTGCATCACACACCTCATAGCCGTGACGTGGAACACCTCTGTCTACAAGCTCAAAGCCGCAAAGTCTTCTGGTAAGGCCCTCTGCTTTCTGCTTAAGCATATAGTCCTTGTCAATGAAATCACCTTTTACATCGTTGAACTTGGTAATCCATGCCAAGTTTGCCTCAAGAGGTGAAGTTGTGTCATCAATGTCATTGCCATATAGGCAGAAGCCAGCCTCAAGCCTCAAGGTGTCTCGTGCGCCAAGGCCGATAGGACGGATTCCCTCCGGTGCACCTGCTTCAAATATTGCTTTCCATAGCTGGTCCGCATCCTCGTTTGCAACGTATACCTCACATCCGCCTGAACCTGTATATCCGGTTGTTGAGAAGATTGCATCCTTGATGCCGCCTACTGTACATTTCTTGAATGTATAGTACTCCATATCCTCAACTGGAGCATCACAGATTCTCTGCATAACCTTAAGGGCATTAGGACCCTGGATAGCAAGCTGGCAGATCTCGTCCGAAGCATTGTAAAGCTCTTTGCCTGGAGTGATGTTGAATTTAGGGGCGATAGCGCAAAGGTGCTCCCAGTCCTTGTCAATATTTGCAGCGTTCACTACAAGGAAGTAGGTCTCGCTATCAATGCAGTATACAAGAAGGTCATCTACAATACCGCCTTTTCCGTTAGGGAAGCATGAGTACTGAACTTTGCCCGGCACCAATACAGAAACATCGTTTGAAGTTACATACTGGCAGAATGCCAATGCGTTAGGGCCTTTAACCCAGAACTCTCCCATATGGGAAACGTCAAATACACCAACGTTGTTTCTTACAGCGTTGTGCTCATCCTTAATGCCCACATACTCGATAGGCATGTTATACCCTGCGAAAGGGACCATTTTAGCACCCAAATCAATATGTTTTTGGGTAAATGCTGTTGTTTTCATCTGTCTTTAAGTGTTATATTTAATTTAATATTGCTCTCCAATTAATTCTGCACATGCAGGTTCTGACGTGCACTGTATACCCACACATCATAAGGGCACTCCTCCTTCTCTTCAATGCCATGCATCAGCTTCACAGCCTCCGGCAATGTCTCCATCTGCCCCAACGAAACCATCATATATCCGTTCTTCAGCGGTATCTGTACAGGGCTGTATCCCTGTTTCTTCACAAATTCCACAAGCTGCTCCGCATTCCTGTACTCCTTGAACGACCCAATTATTACATGGTATCCGCCAATTTCAGGCTTCTTTTCCGCCTCCTGCGCCCTCCTTATAGAGTCCTCCACAAAAGCAGCCCTCTGCTGCTGCAGGATCTCCTGCTGCTGTCTGGCCTGCAGCTCTTCCTTCATTAGTGCTATATCCTCTGATGTAGGCATGCCAAGTGCACCCCTCACCATATCGCACCCCTGAAGCACGCACAGAATGCACAGAGCCATAGCCACATATTTGAACCTCTTAATATTTCTCATATTGTACAAAGACAAGCTTCTTACAAAAATATGAAATAATGGGGCAACAGCAAAAAAAAATGTATATTTACATTTGGAACCATTTTTCATGAGACAGGTATGAGATTAATTGAAAGAATCAAGCACATTACCAGAATAGCAGACCATATAGACATAGCATCCGCACAGGCTGCCATTATCTCAAACGTGGCATTCAGAGGCCCCAACGTATGGATTCTTGCAGTTGCCATTATCATTGCAAGTGTTGGACTGAACGTCAACTCCATACCTGTGATAATTGGAGCTATGCTCATTTCCCCACTGATGGGCCCAATAATGGGAATAGGCCTGGCATTGGGAATAAATGACACTGCACTCCTAAAGAAGTCATTTACCAACCTGCTCCTTATGACAGGCATAAGCATAATGGCCTCTACAATGTTCTTTGTATTGAGCCCGCTGTCTCTGGAAGAGCCTACAGAGCTCCTTGCAAGGACAAATCCTACCATATACGATGTATTTATTGCACTGTTTGGCGGATTTGCAGTGATTTTTGAAATATGCAGGAAAGAGAAAGGGACAGTAATAGCAGGAGCTGCCATTGCAACAGCCCTTATGCCACCCCTCTGTACTGCCGGCTACGGCATTGCAACCGGAAGCTTCGCCTACTTCATTGGCGCCTGCTACCTTTACTTCATAAACTCTGTATTCATTGCACTTGCCACATTCCTTACCGTAAGGGCCCTTCATTTTCCGTTTGTTCATTTCTCGGATCCCGAAAAGCAGAGGAAAGTGCACCACATTATTACAGCTTTTACTATAATCCTCATCCTGCCAAGCATCTGGTCTGCATTTGTAGTAATAAAGGAGAACAACTTCAACCAGCTTGCAAAGGAGTTTGTAAAGCAGAACAAAAACATGGGCAGCAGCTATATCTATGACTACCACACCATACATTCTGCCCGCAAGCCATCTGTAATATCAATTTCAATTGCCGGCGAATCCCTTTCGGAGCAGGACATTGAGCAATTGAAGCGCAAAGTTGAATCATTAGGGCTCACCCAGGAGCAGCTGGAGATAAACCAGTCAAGCACATACATCTCCCAGCAGTCTTCAGACAAGGAGGTGATAAAGGGGATATTTGAGCAGAACGAGCAGGAGATACAGAAAAGGGAAAGGCTCATTGCCCAGATGGAGGAGCAGCTAAAGGAGTATAACAGCAAAAAATTCCCAAGCAGGCAGATTGCCAAGGAGATATTGGCACAATACCCTCACATGACCTCACTGACACTTGCCCGTGGAGATTACATTGAGAGTACAGCACTGAATGCCGGAACAGTTTCTGAACCGGCCGAAAAAGTTCTGGCAATAATCAGAGCAACAGAATCTGTAAGCGAAGAAGAAATTTCAAAGCTGGAGCACTGGCTTGCAATAAGGCTTGAGGTAAGTGAGGTGGAGATTATTGTAGGGGAGTAACAGGATGAAGAAAATTCTTACAGTATTCATTGCTGCATTGCTGCTGCTGACGGCAATGGAAGGAGACGGCAGGAGCAAGAAAAAGAGGCCTGCTGCAGCTGTCTCCATAGATATACCCTACGCTCCTCCACCTGAATGGAAAATTACCCCTTCTGCAGACTTATGGCCCAAAAAGTTCATAAGCCTTTATGACACCATAAGCATCACCTTCATTGGTGATGTAATGCAGCATGGCAAGCAAATTAAAGATGCCCTTATTCCGGGTGAAGACCCGCACTCTGCATCCTCATACCAGTATGATTATGCATTCAAATATATAGAGGAGAGGCTGCAGGCGGCAGACCTTGCAGTGGCAAATATGGAGTTCCCCCTAGGCATTACCCCTTATAGCGGATACCCTTTGTTCTCTGCCCCTGAATCTATCCTTTACCAGGCACAGGAAAGCGGCTTGGATCTATTCCTGCTGGCCAACAACCATCTTTTTGACAAGGGTAAAAGGGGATTCCTTAAAACTCTTGATGTTTATGAACAGGCAGGCGCAAAATATACCGGCGCATACAGGAGCAGGGAACAGGAGGAGGAAGAAAATCCTGTTTTCTACAACATTAAAGGGATAAGGGTGGCTTTCATAAATTTCACCTATGGCACAAACGGCATGCCCGTACCGGCACCATGCACAATCAGCCTTATGGACAGCACCCATGTAAAGGAGTGTATAGCCAGGGCAAAAAATAAAGGTGCAGATATCATCATCTGCCTGCCTCACTGGGGCGAGGAGTATCAGTTAAGGCCTAATGTCCACCAGCGCAGATGGGCGCAGATGCTGTTCAGGGAGGGGGCTGACATCATTATAGGAAGCCATCCCCATGTGCCGCAGTCGGGAGAATACTCTTCCAGCAAGGCTGTCTTCTACTCGCTGGGAAACTATATAAGCAACCAGACAACTCCAGACTATACCCAGCTGGAACTGATGGTTACAATGCGGATAGAGAAAAATTCACATACAGGGGAGACAAGGCTTCTCCCTCCTCTTGTTGAGTACCTGTGGTGCTTCAAGAAAGGGGAGTTTGCCCCTCACTATACCGTTGTACCTATTGAAGATATTATCGGGAAGAGTATTGAAGGGATAAATGAGTACCAGCAGGAAAGGATGGAGAGGACATACAGGAATTTCCTTGAGAAGGGGCTGATTAAAGAGAATGAATCATTAAAATAACAGAAAGATATGGCGGAGAAAAGAATTGAACTGTTTGAGATTGACCCGGTTGAGATTTTGGGAGTGAATGACAAGCTGCTTACCAGGCTTGCCAATTATTATCCAAAGCTCAAGGTTGTAGCAAGAGGCAATACTATAGCCCTTAAAGGGAGCAACAAGGATATAGACAGCTTTCAGGCAAACATAGATGCCCTGATTGCCAAGAGGCACAAGAAAAGGAGCCTTAATATGGATGATGTGGACCAGCTTTTTGAGGAGTCAGACTACGGCATTGGGGTTGGCGGCACAACAATCAACACCCTGGAAATGACAAGCGACGGCCTCAAAGGAGGTTTTGCTGATGAGAAGAGCGACATCATAGTTTTTGGAAACGACGGCAAAATTGTAAGGGCACGCACCAAGAACCAGAAGAAACTGGTTGAGGAATACTACAAGAATGACCTTATCTTTGCCCTCGGCCCTGCCGGTACCGGAAAGACCTACACAGCAATTGCGCTGGCTGTAAGGGCATTGAAGAACAGGGAAGTGAAAAAGCTTATCCTTACCCGCCCTGCAGTGGAGGCTGGCGAGAGGCTCGGATTCCTGCCAGGAGACCTCAAGGACAAGCTGGATCCATACTTGCAGCCTCTATATGATGCACTTATGGATATGGTTCCTCCGCAAAAGCTGAAACTGCTGATGGAAGAGGGCACTATACAAATTGCCCCTCTGGCCTATATGAGAGGACGTACACTGGAGAGTGCATTTGTAATCCTTGATGAGGCTCAGAACACAAGCCTTGGACAGCTCAAGATGTTCCTTACCCGTATGGGAAACAACGCAAAATTCATTGTAACTGGTGATGCCACACAGATTGACCTCCCAAACAAAGGAGATTCAGGCCTTGCCAAAGGTGTTGCAATGCTAAAGGGGACAAAAGGGATAAGCGTAGTGAACTTCAGTAAGGAAGACATTGTAAGACACCCTCTTGTAAGCAAGATTGTAAAGATATTTGAAGGGGAAGAGTGCTAGCGTACTGCGTGGAGCAACATTGCGCGCGGTTCCTTCTACCAGGAGCCGCCTGCACCTCCACCGCCAAAGGATCCGCCGCCGAATCCTCCAAATCCGCCGCCTCCGAACGATCCGCCGCCAAAAGATCCTCCACCAAAGGATCCTCCTCTTCTTCCCGACGAATTGCCAAGAATTGAACCAAGGATGAAAGCATCAGTGGCAGTAAAGCTGCGTCCGCCTCTATTGTTTCCGCCACCCATATTCTGATTTTTCCCATTGGATGAGGAGATGACAGCCCAAACTATAAGCCCCACAAAAACCATAAAAATCAACGACGGCAACAATCCCTCATCTTGTGAAGCTGCATACTTGTCTACAGATATCTCACCGCTGATTACAGGCAAAAGCACATTAAGGGCAGCAGCTATACCTCCATAATAATCCTCCTGCCTGAAATGAGGAATCATCTCCCTCTCTATCACCATCTTTGCAAAAGCATCTGTAACAGCACCTTCCAATCCGTATCCTGTGGCAATAAACACTTCACCGCCGGATGTTGCGGTCTTTGGCTTTACAAGTATTACAAGTCCATTGTCAAACTCCTTCTGCCCAACACCCCACTGCTGGCCAATCTCATATGCAAGTTCAGCCTTGTCATATCCATACAGCTGCGGCACTGTTATAACCACAATCTGATTTGATGTGGAATCTGCAAAATCCACAAGAACCCTCTCCATAGACTGCACCTGCGCCGGAGAGAATATTCCCGACAAATCATTCACAAGCCTCTGTGGCTGGGGCCTTGCAGGCACCTGCGCCAAAAGGCTTCCCGCTACAAGAAGCAGTAGCAGCACATGATATATTCTATTCACCAAACGAAACTTCATCGGGCTGTTCATTTATATCGTCACTCTGATATGGGAAATACTTCTTTAATGACTCGCCGGCATCCTTCACTGCCTCAACAAGCCCCTCAACATAATTGCCAGCTGCAAAGCTGCAACGCATCTTCTCCTTTATGCTGTCCCAGAAATCTTCAGGTACTGCCGCATTTATTCCTGCATCACCTATGATTGCAAACTTGCGGCTCTCAACAGCAACATACACAAGCACGCCGTTGCGGGCCTGTGTATTGTACATTTTAAGATAATTGAAAATATATACCGCCCTCTGAAGCGGATCTGCAGAGCATTTGCCCTCCAGGTGCACCCTTATCTCACCCGAGGTATTGAGTTCAGCCTCCTTTATGGCCTGCTCAATAAGGGCCTTGCCATTATCCCCTATGAATTCCTTTACTTTCATGCGGCATATATTTGCAGAGCCTGAAACTAGAAAGCTACAACAGGAGCCTGCTGCGCACCCTCCTGTGCCTCAAAGTAAGGCTTCTTCTCAAAACCGAACATTCCTGCCACAATATTTTTAGGGAACTGTCTGATTTCAGTATTGTAGTTTCTTGCTGTCTCGTTGTATTTTTTGCGCTCAACTGCAATTCTGTTCTCTGTACCCTCAAGCTGCGACTGCAATGACAAAAAGTTCTCATTTGCTTTTAGTTCAGGGTAGTTCTCTGTAATTGCAAGCAGTTTGCCCAATGCTGCACCCAGCTCACCCTGCGCCTTCTGATATTTTGCAAGTTCGTCGGGAGTAAGGTTCTCCGCATCTACTGTAATCTGGGTAGCCTTGCTTCTTGCACTTATCACACCCTCAAGAGTCTGCTGCTCGTGAGCTGCATAACCTTTTACAGTTGCTACAAGGTTAGGGATAAGGTCTGCCCTTCTCTGGTACACATTCTCTACCTGTGACCATGCAGCCTGCACACCCTCATCCATTTTTACCATATTGTTATAGTTGCCCTGGAACCAGAAGAACAATCCCGCTAGAACTGCTCCTACAGCCAATAGTATTACCAATCCTTTTTTCATCTTTCAGTTATTTTAAAGTTCTACATTCCTTATTTTGCAAGCCTTACACATCTTACAGAAGCTGCCATTCCATCTTTTGTAGAATAGTTAACAGAGACATTAGGATACTCGCAGAAGATATATCTGTAATGGGCATTCTTGCTGTCCTTCTCTGTTCCGCTCCACCAGAATCCGTACTTGGAGATGTTTGAGAACTGTGTATAGTCAAGAACACATGTTCCTGCAGCCAGTGCATTCCATCCAAAGTCGTTTGTAATCTCAACATCCGGAGAATAAGGCCAGATCTTATCGCCATTGAACTTGGCCTGCGCCATAAGCTTGCCGGCTACACCGCTCCACTCTGAAGCAAATGCCAATGGTTCGCCTCCATTGATTGCAGCACCAAGGTCTTCCCAGTCCTCTTTGGTAGGAATGCTCCATCCTTCAGGGCAAACACCCTGTACACCTGCACCCAAGCCTGAAGCAGAAACACCGCCGGTTGCATCCTCCCATGTATAAAGCCTTCCAAATACCAGTGCAGCAGCATCAGATTTACCGTATCCGTGGCCTGCACCTGCCCAGTTGAGGTTTCTGGTAAACCACTCAAGGCTGCCAATCTTCACATAGCCGTACTCATATGAATCCCTGGGATCAACAAATGTATTCTCTGAAACCGCAATGCCGGAAAGCGATTCATGTCCTACAGAAGTAAACTTGTCGGTAAAGATTGATGTGTAGTATTCATCACCAGCACTTGCAGTTACTGTAACCTCAAATGTCATAAGTGTATCAGGTACAATAAGCTTGATTGTAGCCTTGTCCTCACCTACCACTGTAAGGGAATCAAGTCCGTCAAAGCTCCATGAGTAAGATGCCCCTTCGGTAACTACGCCGCCGGCAGTAAGGGTGACAGTATCACCTGTCATTACATATACCGGAGTCTGGAATGACGGAGCGCCTTCAAGGAATTTCAAGGTATCCCCTTCATCATCATCATCTTTATCACATGCCACAAAGACCATGGCTATAGCAAGCATCAGGAATTTTGCAAAATTTATTGTCTTAAAAAATTTTGGGGCAGCGCCCCCCACTCTCTCTGTTTTTTTCATTTGGTATAATTAGTAAAAGATAACCGCAAAAGTAATATTTTTTCTAAATTTGTACTAAAATCGTGCCATTAAAAACGCACATTAACCCCCAAAAGAATACCACATGGCAATCCGTCTGCAACACAAAAATGCCGCAAAGGCCCTTTTAGCATGCATAATAGCCTTATGCATAGCAAGTTGCACTAAAAAAGGCTCCAACTACGCCATTCTCGACGGTTTTGCGCAAGGTGGCACATATCATCTTGTATACCAAATGCCTGCCAATCTGGAACAGGCCTCTCTTCCCGACACTCTGTCAAAATGCTTCAGCAGGATTGACAAATCATTGAGCGGATACGACTCCACATCTCTTGTATCACAAATAAACAGAGGGGAAAACCCTCCCCTTGACTCTCTTTTCATAGAATGCTTCAACCTTTCAAAAGAGATTTATGAGGCAACCGGAGGGGCATTCGACATATCGGGAGCACCATTGTTTGACATCTGGGGTTTCGGATTCAGGGAGAAGGTACAGATAACTCCTCAAATGATAGACAGCATCAGGCAGTTTGTAGGGATGGACAAGCTCTCCATCACATACGACTCTGCCTCCAATGCCCACTTCCTGCACAAGGCAGATACCAGGATGAAGGTAAACTTCAATGCCATAGCCCAGGGCTACTCGTGCGACTACATTGCCGCAAAGCTTGAACAGATGGGCATTACAGACTACCTTCTTGAAATTGGAGGAGAGATAATCTGCAAAGGTAAGAACAGCAAGGGTAAAGAGTGGAGCATTGCCATTGACAAGCCTATAGACGGCAACTTCCTTCCAGGCAACGACATACAGACAATCATTGAACTCACTGACGCCGGACTTGTAACATCCGGCAACTACAGGAAATTCTATATTGAGAATGGAGCAAAATACTCACACACTATAGATCCGGCAACCGGATACCCTGTAAATCACAACCTGTTGAGCGCCACCGTAATGGCACACACAGCAGCAGAGGCAGACGCATATGCCACCTATATGATGGTAATAGGGCTTGAAAAGGCAAAGGAGTTCCTGGAGCAGAACCCTCAAATGGAAGCGCTTCTGGTATATGGTGAAGGTGAAGGCCTCAAGGTTTTCTCCACCGGAGGAGTACATCAGAGAAAATTGAAATAAACACTAAAATATTGCAAATATGGAAAACAAGAATCTTAAACAGAACCTTGGCGAAGACAGCAGAATGTCGCGCAGAGGATTCCTTAAGACAGCTGCCGCAGGAGCGGGCGCTGCAGGTATTGCAATGTTCGGAGCCTCATCATTCGGCTCATTCCTTACATCATGCACTACCAAAGAGCACTTTGACACCATCATTGCCAACGGCGTTGTATACTGCGGAGACGGAAAGGCCCCAATGCAGAACGCCATGGTAGGTATCAAAAACGGCAAAATTGTAGAGATTGGAAAGCTTGGTAACCTGAAGAACCTTGCAGAGCACTGTAAAGTAATTGATGCTGAAGGCAATGCAGTATCTCCAGGATTTATTGACATCCACTCCCATACAGACACCAACCTGCTAATTGCTCCTGAAGGAGGCAGCAAGCTTTACCAGGGTGTAACAACAGATATTGGAGGAAACTGCGGAGACTCACCATTCCCATATTCAGATGAGTACTTTGCATCAAAACAGGGCACCTTAAGGCACGGCTTCCCATTCTGGAAAGATTTGGACGGCTTTTACGATGCCCTCAGAGCAAAGAAAATTGGAATCAACTACAAATCATACACAGGACAAGGCCAGTTGCGTTCTGCTGTTGTGGGTGACAACGCCGTTAAGGCCACCCCAGAGCAGATGAAGAAAATGATTGAGATCCTTGAGGCAGAAATGGCCATGGGCAGCCTTGGCATCTCTTGCGGCTTGGAGTACGCTCCAGGTTCATACGCAAGCAACGATGAGATTGTAGAGCTTCTTAAGGTTGTTGCAAAACACAACGGACTGTTTGCAATACATATGCGAAACGAGGACGACCGCGTAGAAGAGGCGATTGCAGAGGCAATTGACATTGCACGCAAATCTGGCGTAAGGCTTCAGATTTCTCATCTTAAAGCCCAGAACGCAGCCAACTGGCATAAAGCGCCAAATATGCTGAAACTTATTGAGCAGGCAAGAGCAGAAGGCATTGATGTAGCATTCGACCGCTACCCATATATTGCTTTCTCAACCGGCATGAACTGCTTTGTTCCGCTTGACATGAGACAAGGCTCTATGGAAGAGGTTCAGGCAAGAATCCGCAACCCAAGGACCGAGAAAATTATTGCTGCTTACGCAGACAGCCGCCTGAAGAGACTTGGCGGTCCTCAGAATGTGCTTATTGCGGCTTGCGACAAACCTGAAAACGCAATGTTCTCTGGCAAGAACGTGGCAGAATGCTGTGAAATGACAGGCCTTGAGCCTTGGCCAATGATCAAGAAGATCCTTCTTTCGGAGTACTACCTTCAGATGGTGGGCTTTGCAATGAAAGACGAGAACGTACAGATGTTCCTTGCACACGAACTTGGAATGCCGGCATCAGACGGAAGCGTATACTCTCCAACAGGCGAGTTGAGCAAAGAGATTCCTCATCCAAGATCATACGGAACATTCCCAAGATTCTTTGGCAAATACATCAGGGAGGACAAGATTTGCGACCTTCAGACTGCAATCTACAAATGTACCGCACTTCCTGCTTCAAGGATTGGCTTGAAGGACAGAGGCCTTCTTCTTCCAGGCTACGCTGCCGACATTACAATCTTCAATCCGGAGACCATTGCTGAGGCCTGCACATACCAGAACCCTCACCAGTACTCACCAGGCATTGAGCACGTGATAGTAAACGGTGTCCACACCTTGGAGAAAGGCAACTTCCTAGGCAACTATGCAGGTGTGATTGTATAACCGGACATACAGTATAAAAAAAGAAACTGTCGGGAAAATGATAATCTTCCCGACAGTTTTTTGTTCAGTTTTGTTGTATAGAGAGATTATATATTGCATAATGCAAGAAAAATACTTATCTTGCAATTGAATTAATTATTAACAAAAAACATTTTAATTATGAAGTATTAATAGCGAAATAAAAAATCACGCATTTAAG
>CALCHD010000013.1 GCA_937901105.1 uncultured Bacteroidales bacterium
GCACCAGCCTCCTTGAGCTTCACACAAGCCTCAAAAGAGCTCCACATCTCCCAACCTGCAATCACCAAGCACATTCAGGAGCTGGAGAACACATACAGCACCCAGCTTTTTTCCCGACAAAAAGGGAAAATTTCCCTTACCCGCCAGGGAGAGCTCTTCCTGCAGCACGCCCAAAAGATAGTGGCAGCCTGCGCATCATTGCAGGAGGAGATGCTGCACAACCCCTGGGAACACGAGGGAAATGTGGAAATTCTGGCAAGCAATGCCGCCATACACAACCTTATGGAGCCGTTACTTAAGGAGTTTAAAGAAAAATACCCCCTTATAGAGATAACTCTTGCCACTAAAGAGAAATAAAAAAAGTGACCTTTTGACGTTGTCCAAAAGGTCACTTTTATATTTCCGCCTTTACGGCATTATACTAGAACATATCCTGGATTGACTTAAGCACTGCCCACATCTCATCATCCATAGACTGGTTGTAGCTGCGCGAGTTACATAGAATAACACCGTTTACATTATCCTTTGAACGTGCCCAGATAGTTGCTACACCTGCCAATGTACCGCCATGGAATGCTACCCATGAAGGGAAATCGGTATAGTTGCATCTCCATCCCAAAGCATATTTCTTGTATGCGTTACCTGAAGTGTTCTTCATGCCTGGCTGTGCAGTACACATCTCCTCAATAGTCTCCGGTTTAAGGATATCAGGAACTTTAGTACCGCCGTCTATGCGCGCCATAAGCTGCATTAGGGCAGGAGTTGAAGCAATTACACCACCTGCTGCAACACCCTCCTCAACATTGTTGCCGTAAGGGTTCTTGCCATCCTGACCATAATATAGAGTCTCATTCTCTCTGGTATCTGCCTCATCATTCTTGCCGCCATAGATATCATTAATGCCCTCCGGACCATAAACATCCTCTTTAAGGTACTGAATGAATCCCTTGCCTGTAATTTCCTCTACCACAACACCCAAAATTCCAAAGTTTGCGTTGTTGTAGTCATGGGTTCCAATAGCATATTTAGGCTGCTTCTCACGCTCCATCATAAGACGCTTGATCCTGTCCCTAACAGTAAGTCCGCTATAGCCTGAAACAGATGGGAAGATACAGTCCTCAGAAATACCACCTGAATGTGAAAGAAGGTCTCTAAGGGTGATTCTTTTCCATGAATCATGCATATCATCACCGAACTCCTCCTCCAAAAGGCCACCTTTGCCGAATACTGTATCATCCAAGTCCAAAAGGCCTTTCTCATATAGGGTCATGATTGCAATGGCAGCATGCTGTTTTGACATACTTGCCAATCTGAACAATGTATTCTCATTTACCCTTACTTTTCTGCTCTTGTCTGCATATCCGTAAGCTCCTACATAAACAGTTTCCTCATCAGCGCTGATTGCCATTGAGATACCTGGAACATTATGGCTGATCATAAAGCTGTAAATCTTCTTGTCAACCTTGTCATTTCCGTTTCTTACAAGAATCTGGTAAGAAGCGCTCCTTCCGTCCTCTGCTGTTACAGTAATAGTCTGAGTCTTTGAGAAGTCAATTACAGTCTCATCACTCTTTATAACATCATTGCCAATTTTTGCAACTGCTTTCTCGTGGATTTTGAAGGTAGGAACCAATGCATTCAAAGCAACACCTTCTTTTACAGTAACATAAATGATACCGCTTCCCTGAACTCCTGAAGCGTTCACACTTATTGAAGAGTTCTTGTCTGCCTTAAAGCTGAAATTGTTAAGTGAATTGTTTGACGAGAGCTCCTGCTCCGGCTGGTCTGGTTCTGTAGATGATTTGGAACAGCCTGTAAGAATCATACCTGCAGCTAGAAGCAGATAAGAAAAGTGCTTAAGATTAAATTTCATAGTATTTGTTTATCAATAATTGTTTCAAAAAAAAAGAGCAACCTTTCGGCTGCTCTTTTTGGCGGTGCGGACGGGGCTCGAACCCGCGACCCCCGGCGTGACAGGCCGGTATTCTAACCAAACTGAACTACCGCACCAGTAGTTGTTTTCCCGTTTTGGGATTGCAAATATAGAGATAATTTTTTATTCTCCAAAAATTATTTTAGTTCAAAGAAAGAAAAATGCACATTTCCGTATTTTCTCTCCTTCACAAAGTACTTGTGGCTCTCAAAATTATAGGTGCCAGGGTGCTCCAGAATAAGGTACCCCTGTGGGTTAAGAAGCTCTTTTTCAAATATTTTGTCGGGAATAGCATCCAGCCCTTCAATGGCGTAAGGGGGATCTGCAAAAATTATATCAAATTTTTTGGTACAGATCTCAATAAAGTCAAATGCATTATGCCTTACCACCTGCATTCCCTTAACCTTGTATGCCTGCACTACCTGCTTGATGAATTTTGCATGCATAGGGTTCATCTCCACACTTATGATGTCGGTGCAGCCACGTGATGCAAACTCAAGGCTGATGCTTCCAGTACCAGAGAACAGGTCCAGCACAGACAGGTCCTCAATGTCGTACTCATTGATCAGTATGTTGAACAGCCCTTCCTTTGCAAAATCCGTGGTAGGCCTTGCGCCGTAATTGGCTGGCGGCAATATGTTTTTACCCTTAAGGGTTCCTCCAATTATTCTCATTATATCAAATCTGTTTCCAAATTAATCACCTGCGTCCCCTTGAAGAACTTCTCCGCTATCTCCCTCTGTGCCGCTTCAATATCCCAGCAAATGGTTATCACGCACTGCTGCGGATTCATCTGCAGCCTCTTTATTGAAAGGAACAGGAAATACAGGGCACTTTCGTAACTGTCTACCTTAAACGCATTGGCAAGCTTGAGCTCCTTTCCTGCATATATTATAATATGTGCAAAGCCCCTTTCCCTGCTGTAATGGAAAGCAACCTTATTGAACTCTTCGGCTCCGCACACTACCTGCATCATGCCAGCCGCAAGGGGAAGCGGCTTCTCCACATCAGATGCATTGCATCCTGCACCAGGGGCACAATATACAGCCACAGCATCAGCCTCACATACATCACAGGTATCTATATGATCCTCTGTCCCTATATGGAACTGCTGCTCCAGAGCCTCACGCCCCAGTTGCGGAGTATAGGCCTCTTTTGGTATAAGTGTGAACTTTTCTGTATAAATATATCTGCCCATAGTATATTGTGCTTCCTGCTGAAAACCCGTATTGCATTATACAATAAAGGGTGACCTTTTGGGTCACCCTCTTATTATATAGGGTGTAAGAATTACTCCCAGTTACCTGCGTTGTTGTTAGGTGCGTCTACGCTACCAACTTTTAGACCAGGGTATTTGCCCATATCCTCAGCCTCGCATTTTAGGTTGATGATATACTGGCGCTCCAAGCCAACAAGATAATCCTCGTAAGGCATGCAAGCCTCAAACAAAGGAACGTCTACACCAGATACAACTTTGATCACTGCATCCATGATGATAGGCTTGTTAGAGAAAGGAATAACTTTAAGGTCCTCAATGTTAAAGCCCTCTCTCTTAAGCAAAGTATCCTTAACTGGGATATTTACATCTAGAGTAAGAACTAGGTTCATACCTTTCTCATAGTACTCCAACAACTGCTCATTGGTGATTTTCCTATTCTTTTTCTTTAGAGCCTCTGTATTTGCAACTGCAGCAGAGTCATCCATTGAACCGATCTGTTTCTTGATGGTTACCTGACCATTGTTGTAGAAATCTACCAATGAATCAATGCTAGCGGTAAAGTGACCAAATTTGCCTTTGAATGCATCCTGAAGGTCACGGATGTCTTTAAGACGCTGAATAGCAATAGTTTCTCTGGCTTTCTGATCCTTCTGGAACTGTACTGGCTCCTGAACGCTTTGCCAAATGGCGTAAACCAAACCAACGATAGCCAATGGCAGAATTAGGAAAGTAAAAATCTTTTTCATTTCTATTGTGTATGTATTTTATTGTCAATAATCGCACAAAAGTAAAAAATATATTTTTCCCTTGCAATATATTTTTAATTTTGCACCTATTAAATTTATATAAATAAGGTGAACAACATAGAGAATATAAGCCTTCTGGCTGACGCAATAAAAGAGGCACAGCAGATAATCCTTGTAGGTCATGTTAATCCCGACGGTGACTCAATAGGGTCACTTATGGGAATGAAAGGCTACCTGGAGGCTCTAGGGAAGCTGGTTACCCCCATTGTCCCAAACAGATATCCTGAATTCCTTGAATTCCTTGACCCGCAGAAAGAGATACTCCCCTACTCGGAGATCCCGCAGGAGGTGGAGGCAAAAGTGGCAGAGGCAGACCTTATAATCTGTATGGACTTCAACTCACTCAAGAGGATTGATGCACTTGGCTGTGTGATTGAGCGTGCAGAGAGTGAAAAAATACTCATAGACCATCATCCGCAGCCGGACACTATATTCAGCCTTGTATTCTCATACCCGCAGATGTCTTCTACCTGCGAGCTGGCGTACTGGGTAATCAAAGGTCTTGCTGCAATTCTTGGAGAGCAGCTTCCGCACAGTTCGGCAGTTGCACTGTACACCGGAATGATGACAGATACCAACAACTTTGGAAACTCCGTACTTCCATCAACTTTCAGAATGGCAGGGGAGCTTATGGAGGCCGGCGTTGACAAGGAGTGGGTACAGAAAATGGTGTTTGGAGGATACAGCGCAGACAGGATGAGGCTTATGGGCTACATGCTGCACGAGAACATGAAGCTTATTCCACAATACAACGCTTCTGTAATGGTCCTTACCAAAGCCATAAAGGAGAAATACAATTTTTCAGACGGAGACTCCGAAGGGTTTGTAAACCTCGCCCTTAATATTAAAAGTGTAAAAGTGTCGGCACTCTTTACTGAAGGAGACGAATTCATCAGGGTTTCTCTCCGCTCTAAAGATGACTTCTCCGTAAACAGGTTAAGCCGGGCATACTTCAATGGAGGAGGACACGAGAGGGCTGCAGGCGGAAGGCTCTACATTCCTGCAGGTGAAGTTGAGGAATATTTCATCAAATCTTTGGGAGAATTCATTGAAAAGGAAAATCAGGCATAGCTTTTGCTAAACATACAGGCGGAATGAAAAAATTTATCACAGCAATATTTGCCCTTATTATAATGGTATCGTGTACCAAGGAAGACAGGAACAACACCATTGTAAACCAGGAAGAGAGCATTGACAGATACATAACATCACTCTCTGATGTAAGGGTAGCAAGAAATGGCGGCTCCAACAGGATTGTGTATACCGAGGGGCAGGGAGAAGAGGCTGCGGCAGGTGACTCAATCAAATTCTATTACGCAGGATACATTTTCAGCGGCGGTAAGGGAGCCCTGTTTGCCACAAACAATCCGGAAGTGGCTCAAGCCAACAGCTTCCCTGTATCAGGCGGTGCATTTGAATGCATACTGGGCCAAGGAGCCCTTGTAAGCGGACTTGATTCAGGTCTTATAGGTGTTAAGGCCGGAGAAAAATGCGATGTTGTATTTTCTGCAAAATACGGATACAACAACACCGTTGTATATAATGTTCCAAAGATGACTCCTCTCATTTTTGAGGTATGGGTAGAAGATATTGTTAAAAATTAGTTGTATATTTGCGGCCTTATGGTAAAAAATTCAATAAAAGCAATAGTGTTGGCCTTCATGGCCATAGTCTTTGTTTCCTGTGCACAGGACAAGGCTGAAAGCGACAGAAGTATCCAGGAAAGGATACTGAATGCATATTTGGAGTCAAAGGATTTCAAGGCAAAATATCCAAATGCCCAGGTATTGCCTAGCGGCATTGTGATCCTTGAGCAGGAGCTTGGCTTTGGAGATGTCCTCAAGAGAAGGGACGGTGCATATTTTGAGTACACCACCCAGTCATTGTCGAGAGAATACATCAACACCACTGATGAGAATATTGCAAAGCAGCTTGGCATACACTCAAACTCAAACTACTACGGTCCTGCACTGTTTGAGATTGGATACAAAAATACATATGTGGGACTTGAGGAGGTTATGACAGGAATGCAGGAAGGGGGCAGGACAAAGTTCATCCTTCCGCCATGGCTTACCAATACAGAGAACGAACCGGAGTGGGGCGAGAGTTCAAGCACAATTTTTGACCTTGAGCTCAAGCATGTTGTAACCAATATCCTCAAATGGGAGGAGGATACAATGAAGGCTTACGCAAACCTTCACTATCCGGGCCTTGACACCTTGAGTTCAAACTTCTACTTCAAGTCTTTGGATAAGGCTTCAAATGACACCCTTGAGTCAGGTTCAGTACAGGTTTACTATGTAGGAAGGCTTCTCGACGGCTTTGTATTTGACACCAACATTGCAGATACTGCAAAAAAATATGGCATCTACGACCCCGAAAACGACTATAAGCCGCTCGACGTAGTACACAGGGAAGACCTTGACGAGATGCTCAAGGACAACAGCCTTGTTACAGGATTCTGTATGGCAGTACAGGAAATGGGCTACAACGAGACAGCATTCACAATGTTCGGTTCAAAATATGGCTACGATTCAGACGGCAAAGACCCTATTGGTCCTTATCAGCCGCTTATCTTCTGGCTGCAGACCGGTGAGAAAAAGAAATAACAGAAGAATACGGATTACCAAAAAGCCAAGATTTCAAACACATAGGAAGAGGGAACTTTTGAGAGGTTCCCTCTTTTTATTTAATCCTTATTTTGAATCCAAAACCAGGATATTTTATTCACACTGATGCATTCTGTCCCGAAATAATGCCGTAAATGAGGATATTTTACCGCCACAAAGTGTTTTATCCTGAAAATGGGTACGAAATGAGGATATTTTGCTCTCACAATGCATTCCGTCCCGGAATAAGGCCGTAAATGAGGATATTTTACCGCCACGAAGTGTTTTATCCTGAAAATGGGGGCGGAATGAGGATATTTTGCTCTCACAATGCATTCTGTCCCGGAATAAGGTAGTAAATGAGGACGTTTTGAACAAAAGAGGATGACTCAAAAGTGCGAATATGAAGAAACACCCCCGTCAGATTGTGTTCATCTGGCGGGGGTGCATTTCTTTTAAAAGGGCTTTTGAGCGCCCTGTTGTAAAATTCAATACCGGCCTAGCTGTTGCTCTCGCTCTCTTTAAGTCTCTCTGCGTTCTCTGCAATCTGAAGCTGGTCAATTACCTCCTGGATAGCTCCGTCCATAAATACAGGAAGGTTGTACATTGTCCAGTTGATACGGTGGTCGGTTACACGGCTCTGCGGATAGTTGTAGGTTCTGATCTTTGCAGAACGGTCTCCGGTAGATACCATAGTCTTTCTTTTTGCAGAAATCTCGTTAAGGTATTTCTCGTACTCCAAGTTGTAAAGGCGTGTACGCAACTCTGCAAGGGCCTTGTCATAGTTCTTCAACTGGCTCTTCTCATCCTGGCACTGTACCACCAATCCTGAAGGGATATGGGTAAGACGGATAGCAGAGTAGGTTGTATTAACTGACTGTCCGCCCGGACCTGATGAACAGAAGGTATCTTTTCTGATATCTTTCTCGTTAAGCTCAATATCAAACTCATCAGCCTCCGGCAATACTGCCACTGATGCAGCTGAAGTATGTACACGGCCCTGGGTCTCTGTCTGCGGAACGCGCTGCACACGGTGCACGCCTGACTCATATTTAAGCACGCCGTAAACGCCCTCACCGCTAACCTTCATGATAATCTCCTTGAATCCGCCGCTGGTACCCTCACTCTGGCTGGTAATCTCCATCTTCCAGCCTCTGCGCTCAATATATTTTGAGTACATTCTGAAAAGGTCACCTGCAAAGATTGAAGCCTCATCACCGCCGGCACCGCCACGGATCTCAATGATTGCATTCTTGGCATCCTGCGGATCTGCAGGGATAAGCAACAGTTTAATCTCCTCCTCCATCTGTGGAAGAACCTCCTCAAGCATTGCAG
>CALCHD010000014.1 GCA_937901105.1 uncultured Bacteroidales bacterium
AAATTTCCACCCCTACAATGGTGCAGAAACTCTTCTCTTTCAGTGTATGGTTTGTCTTTTTTGTCCTCATTGAGAAGATGGGGGAGACGGCAACCGGAATATCTTCAATCACCAGAAGTGTATATATGATCCTCATTACCCCTTGTTTTGCATTTTCCACCACAACAAATACCCTGGTGAGCAGAATAATAGGGGAGGGGCACACCGGCCAGGTCTTCCCGACAATTGGCAAGGTGCTGAAAAACTGCATGTACTGCACAATTCCGGTTATAATCCTTGTGGCGATATTCCCTGTGCAGATAGCCGGCATCTATACCGATGACCTGGATTTTGCCCGTCTGGTGGTCCCTTCCATTCTGGTCATTTGCAGCGGAACTGTTCTCCAGTGTGTGGGCAATGCGTACTTTGAGGCGGTTTCCGGAACGGGAAACACCTCTGCAGCCCTGTATCTGGAGAGTGCGGTCCTTGTTGTCTATATCCTCTTCATTATGGCCATGACACACCTTACAGCCAGGGTGGAACTGGTTTGGACTGCAGAAATTCTGTATGGCGCATTGTTGGGCATTTTATGCTACCTTTACCTCAAATTTGCCAAATGGGGCAACAAACGTATCTGATTGAACTGTTAAATCTGAATTATGAAAAAGATATTGGTATTTATGGCAGCCGCAGCGGTGGTGGCAATGATGGCAGTTTCTTGCGGGGTAGTTTCATTTACCGGCCGCAAGCAGCTGACCTTTTTTTCCGACAGTGAAATTATGGCCCTTTCGGAGCAGTCATATGCTGAACTGATGAAGGAAGAGAAAGTGTCTTCCAATGCCGCAGATGCAAAGCTTATAAAGGAGGTTGGTACAAGGATGGTTTCAGCCTTGCAGGAGTATATGGAGAGCAGCGGGCAGAGCAGTACGTTGGAGGGGCTGGTATGGGAGTTTGTACTGTTGGAGTCTCCGCAGGTGAATGCTTTCTGCATGCCGTCGGGAAAAATAGTCTTTTATGAAGGGATTCTGGAGTATGCTGATACACCCGATTATATTGCTGTGGTTATGGGGCATGAGATGGCGCATGCCATAGCAAGGCATGGCAATGAGAGGATGAGCCAGCAATTGGCAATGAACTTTCTGGGGAATGTTGCCAGCAAGGTTATTGGAGAGCAGAAGGGAGAATTGGCGCAGAGCCT
The DNA here is from genome assembly GCA_937901105.1 of uncultured Bacteroidales bacterium. Lineage (GTDB taxonomy): Bacteria > Bacteroidota > Bacteroidia > Bacteroidales > UBA932 > Egerieousia. The sequence continues at coordinate 1,178 of CALCHD010000014.1, forward strand.
GTTTGATGTGGGCTTTGGAGTTGGAGCCAAGGCAGGTGTGATTCTTCCTTATTCCAGAAAGCATGAGTATGAGGCAGACAAGATTGGGATGTATCTGATGGATATTGCCGGTTATGATGTGAACGCGGCACCGCAGTTCTGGGAGAGGATGCTTGATGGCAAAGGGGCGGAGGAGAGTGACTTTTTAAGTACGCACCCAAGCGATGCAAAAAGGATAGCGGCCCTGAGGGAGGCTATAAGAACAAAACCTAATTTTAAGTAGTCCAAGACAGAAAAGATTCATACAAAAAAACCCGCTGGAATTTGTTTTTCAAGCGGGGTTTTTATCATTTTGCCCATTGGGACGACGTCCTAATGGGCACTTTGCTTCTATTTTGCTACAGCTCTCTTGTAGGTATCTGAATATCCCGGGAACATCGGTTGAGGCGGCACTCTGTCTGAGTGGCCGTTGTTCTTGAATGAGCCGTCGGGATTCTGATGCTTGGTGTTGCCGTCCAGGAATTTTACAAGAAGGTATTCATCAAGCTTTTTCCATTTGGCAAAAAGGCTGTTGGCCTGTGTTATGGAGAAGCCTGTAAGGTGGGCTCTCCTGTCTTCCGAATGGTCCATTGCCAATGCTTCGGCATCAGCTGCCGCTACTGCTTCAATCATTGCCTCCTCGTGTGCATCCACATTTTGGCGGACCTCCTTGCCAATGTGGTTGTAGCGCAGGTATGCAAACTGTGCAATGCGGTTCTGAAGCCAGAACATTGAGGTTGGAGAGTATTCCAGCATGCTGCCATTGCCAAGGGCGTAGTGCTCTGATATGCCGTCAGAGCATGCGTAGAATGGAGATAGTGGAGATGTGCCGGCATCGTCTACGGCAAACCAGAACAGCCCGCCTATCTCGTCGGGAAGCCAGCTGCGGCATTGGCCTACAAACCAGAATCCGGTCTGCTGGGTGGCGATGGCCCTCTCGTTGTATCCTTTCTTGCCATCTATTTCAAAAGATGACGGTCTCCAGCGGTAAGGAAGTTCGTGGCCCCCTGCTGCAATCCCTTTGGTCATATCAAACTCGGTCCCCTCGTAGTGGTCGCGCATCATGTCGGCAACATCCTTTACAGAAAGTTTTTCTTTTGCCTTTACGTATAGAGGCATGCGGTTCTTTGGATTGTCGCCACGTGCAAAGTCTATGTATTTGTCCATGTCTTCTGTGCCGTGCTTGCGGAAGAAGCTCCATACGCGCGCCTCACAGGCTCTCATGGCAGAGAAGTCGAGCGGGCAGAATGTGTCTGCAAAGCTGAAATCGTTGCCGTCACCCTCATATAGTCCGCATTCTCGGGCATGCTCCACCACATCTTTTGCATAAAGGCAGTTCTGCGGATCATCCTTGGGGAAGGTGGTGATGCGGGCGCAGTTGGCATGTGCCGATATGTATCCGTCGGGAATACGTATTGCAACCCAGATTGCACCCTTGTTGAGGTTCTTGCCGTTCTCATATTTTGGCTTGCGGGCAATTATGTCCATGAACCACACCTCATTCTTGTCTGCAAAGGAGATTGACTCGCCGCTTGAGGCATAGCCGTACTCATCTGCCAGGGTGGTGAAGATTTCTATGGCCTCACGTGCAGTTTTGGCCCTCTGCAGGGTGATGTAGATGAGTGAACCGTAATCCAGTATGGCGGTGGTGTCCATGAACTCTTCCCTTCCGCCCCAGGTTGACTCACCAATAAGCACCTGATGCTCGTTCATATTCCCGATGACATTGTATGTGTAAGGGACCTGTGGGATATAGCCAAGGAATCTCTCCTTGCCCCATTCCCTCACCTCAATCATCTCACCTTTGGGGTGCTTCCCGCTGGGCATGTATACAAGTGTGCCGTAGCGGGTGTGGGAATCTGCGGCGTAGCTCACCATAACGGAGCCGTCTTTGCTGGCGCCTTTAGAAACCAGAAGGTTGGTGCAGGTGAACGCATCTGTCACCATAAGCAGCGCCATTAGGGTAAATATCAGTCTTTTCATATATGTTCCGGTAATGGCCGGCCTAGTATGCAACAAGGCCTGCCTCTTTCAACATTTCAATGTATTTGGTTACAGTCTCAAGGCTGTCTGTGCTTGGGAACTGCGCGTCAAGCATCTTCTTTATGTCAAGGATGCTGTTTGTGCCGGCAGTGGTAAGCTTGGCAATCTCGGCGCCGTTCTTCACGCTGCCGCGCTGTGCAAAGCCGTATTTGGCCATAAGGTCTCTAGGAATTGAGTTCAGTACGCCATAGCCGGATTCCTTCACTTTTGCAGTGCTCTTTGGATAAACTTTTGAAGCGGCCTTCTCTTCAGCTGTAAGGGCTATCCCTTTTAGAGGGGCAATGCCAAGTGCAGCTGCTTTGGCTTTCATTGCAGCATCAATGCTCTTGCAGTTTGCACTCCATGCTGCCTTCACGTTCTCCTGCATTGCAGATACAAACTCCTTAAGTGGGGCCGATGCAGGGGCAAGCTCAAGTACAGTGCCCAAGGTTGCAGTCTCGTTGTTAAGCATTGCATCCTGGTTGAATCTGGCTTTTCTGTATAGTGAAGCAAAGTTTTCTGCATTTGCATTGTTGAACTCTGTAAGGTCCTGCTTCATTTTTATAGACATGCGTTTTGCAGCATTTGCAGCAACCTCGGTTGCAATCTTAACTGCATCACCGCTGTCTGCATTTGCTACTGTATACGCAGATGCTGCAGCCAGTACAATGGCCCTGTGAAGCTGTGTAGGGTCGCAAATCTCCGGACGGTCTCCTGAGGTATGGTAGTAGTTGTCTGGCCATGTGATCATGATTACGCCAGGCGCCTGTACACCCCAGTCACTGAACACCTCGTGGTCGGATGCTCCGTAGTGGGCATTGATTGAATAGTAGAACGGATCTCTTGATCCTGTTACGCTGTATACAGGTTTGGTGGCATCAGGCCTTCCCACGCCGGTTGCAACAAACGCTTTATTGGTAGCACCCATATAATGGTAGAAGCTCTCTGCAACATCGTTGATGTAGTGAGGGTTGCCCATTGTGGTCCTGTGAAGGCAGTAGAATGACTGGCTCTTGCTCAACCATAGGCCAACCATATCAAGGTTGATGTTGCACAGTGTCTTCTGGAGGATTTCCTTGTTCTGCATAGCCCATGGAATTGAACCCTGGAACTCCGGAATCCAGATAAATCTGATTGAACGTTTAGGCCTCTGGATATCTCCTCTGGCAATAAGCTCATTCAAAGTGCGGGCAACCTCAATCAGTGCTGCAGAACCGGATATGTTGTCATTAGCACCCAGCTTCACATAGCCCTCAAACAGATGGGCGCAAAGGATAATCTCTTCTGCATTCTCGTCAGAACCTTTGATAAGGCATGTTGGAACCTCAATGTTGGTCTCTTCAGTAGCGGTCTCAATCTTTGCCTTTACTGTAATCTTCTCTCCCGCAAGAAGCCTGTCTCTCAATACATATCCGTCTCTAGGGGTAAGGTTGATGCAGAATGTTGCGTCATTGCCTCTGATGCCGCTGTTTGGAATCTGTATAGGGTCTACAAGCGGACGAGGAGAGTAGTATGAGATGATTCCCACTGCGCCTGCCTTTACTGCAAGGTTGTGCACTCTGCCTGCTGATGCCTCTGTAACAGCAATTTTCCCTTTCAGGTCTGCTGCGTCAATCTCTCCCTGTGTGCCGCGTCCTATCCATACAAGCTCTGCAGTTACGTCTGCGCTCTTGCTTCCCTGTCCAAGGATTGCCGCAAGGTCTCTGTAGTCGGCCATTTTTGCGGTGTTTGGAGAAACTTCCCAAACCTCTGCACTTACGCCGTCCCAAGTCTTCGATTTTCCTACAATTGCTGTTGTGGCATCTTCAAAGCCGGCTGCCTTCAGCTTCTCAACAACATATTTGGATTCCATGAACAGGCCAGAATAGTCGCTGCTCTTGCGGTCCCTTTCGTATGGGGCAATATCCATTATGTAATAGAATGCCCTGTCTCCCGACGATTCTCCTACTATAAGATCGTATACCTTATTGTCCATAAGGCTGTGGGTGAATGGTCCTGTGTACTCTTGTGCTGCCATTTCTGAAAAGAAGGCCAGCAATGCAAATGTGAGTGTGAGTAGTAGCTTTTTCATAGTGTTTTAGCTTAATGAAGTGAGGGTGACTCAATTGAGCCACCCTCCTCTGTATTTATATTATATATGTGTCTTTTTTGCAGGGGGTTACTCCACGTAGCTGCTGTTGTCCCAGCAGTGGGTGCAAAGTTTGCATTTTGGAAGGCCAATCGCTTCTACCAGATCCTCCAGCCTCTGGAATTTGAGTGTGGTCAGCTGCAGATGCTTGCGCATTGTGTCTACCATTTCCTGGTGCTTTTCACTGTCGGGATTAGCATACTCCTGCAATACCTCATCTGAAAGGTTTTCTGTTCCCTCAAGGTCGCGGATGATTCTTCTTGCGTAAAGGTCAAATGAACTGCGGGATGTTGAGAAGTTCAGGAAAGGGCAAGGGAAGATGAGCGGCGGGCATGCAATTCTCATATGTACCTCCTTAACTCCTGAATCATAAAGTTTCACAACGTTATCCTTCAGCTGTGTCCCCCTTACTATGCTGTCATCCATAAAGACGATTCTCTGGTCTCTGGTGAACTGCTCGTTTGCCAAAAGCTTCATTTTGGCAACAAGGTCCCTCATCTTCTGGTTCTGCGGCATAAAGCTGCGTGGCCAGGTTGGGGTATATTTTACAAAAGGCCTCTTGTATGGAATTCCTTTCTCGTTTGTGTATCCTACTGCGTGGCCTACACCTGAATCAGGAATGCCTGCTGCAAAGTCTGCTTCAATATCCTTGTCTCTGCGGGCCATGGCAGCACCGCTGCGGTAACGTGAGTCCTCCACATTTATACCCTCATAGTTCGCACTAGGGTAACCGTAATAAACCCAAAGGAATGAGCACATCTGCATACGCTCTTGAGGTGGGGTCACCACTCTTATTCCGTCTGCTGTCATCTGCACAATCTCTCCCGGTCCAAGATCCCTCACGTGGGAGAAGCCAAGATTGTCAAAGCTTGAACTCTCGCTTGCGCATACATAGCCCTTGTCATTCTTTCCTATTACTATAGGTGTACGGCCGAACTTGTCCCTTGCGGCATAGATTGCATGGTCTGTAAGTACCAGCATAGAGCAAGATCCCTTAATCTTCTTCTGCACAAGCTCAATTCCCTCTTTAAGAGTGTTGCCCTGTCCTATAAGGATGGCAACAAGCTCTGTAGCGTTGATGGTAGAGTCTGAAAGCTCTGCAAAATGGTGCCTCTGGTCAAGCAGTTCCTTGGTAAGCTCCTCTATATTGTCAATTCTGGCAACAGTAACAACTGCATATCTTCCCAAATGTGATGTTATGGTTATGGGCTGCGATTCGCAGTCGGAAATTACACCTATTCCCATATTGGACTCGCCAAATTTTGGAAGGTCGTCCTCAAACTTGTTTCTGAAATAACCGTTTTCCAGCGAGTGTATTGAGCGGACAAACTTGTTGCCGTTATAAAAGGCCATACCGGCACGTTTTGTACCCAGATGTGAGTGGTAGTCAGTACCATAGAAAACTTCGTTCACGCACTCGTTGCGTGAAACGCAGCCAAAGAATCCAGACATATTATGCTTGTTTTAGTCAATTTATCCGCAAATATATAAAAATGTATCTTTTTTCCCGACAGAATTTCACAGCAGGAGGGGCCCAAAAGCAATTTTTTGGTAGAAAATGCATGTCGGGAAGAAAGATTGATTTTTATATGTTATTTGAAAAGAATGCGTTACGATGAAAATTTTTTTGTCATTTTAATAAATATTCGTACATTTGCAGCCCCGCAAAATATGTGGGGAGTTGTAACCAGTTGAATCTCAGCGCTGAGAAGCGGCCAACGGGGCGAAACTGAAAAAATCGCTGGCAATGCAACTCATGTTAAACTAAAAACACTAATTAAAACCAATGTCTGGATTAATTGGAAAAAAAATCGGAATGACTTCCGTTTTCGATGCAGAGGGTAGAAATATCCCTTGCACCGTTATTGAGGCTGGTCCGTGTGTTGTTACGCAGATTCGTACAGAAGAAACAGATGGTTATTGCGCTGTACAGCTTGCCTATGACGAGAAAAAGGAAAAACACACCAGCGCCCCACTTATGGGTCACTTTAAAAAGGCAAATACCACTCCTAAACGCAAACTTGTTGAGTTCGCTAACGATTTCAACAAAGAGTTGCAGCTAGGTGACACTATTACCGTGGCTGACATCTTCGCAGAGGGTGAGGAGTCATGGGTAGACGTAACTGGTATCTCTAAAGGTAAAGGCTTCCAGGGTGTTGTTAAACGTCACGGCTTTGCCGGTGTAGGCGGACAGACCCACGGTCAGCACAACAGACTTCGTGCTCCAGGTTCACTAGGTGCATCTTCATGGCCTTCAAGAGTATTCAAAGGTATGAGAATGGCTGGTCGCACAGGTGGTGACAGAGTTAAAATCCTTAACCTTAAAGTTATCAAAGTTATCCCTGAGAACAACCTTATCCTTGTTAAAGGTTCAATCCCAGGTGCTAAAGGTTCTTATGTAATTGTGGAGGAGTAATGTCTATGGAATTAGCAGTATTGAAAATTGACGGAACAGAGTCAGGAAAGAAAGTGACTTTGAACGAGCAGGTATTTGGCTTGGAGCCAAATGACCACGCAATTTACCTAGACGTTAAGCAATACCTTGCAAATCAGCGTCAGGGTACTCACAAGAGTAAAGAGAGATGGGAGGTTGCCTACAGTACCAAGAAGATCGTAAGACAGAAAGGTTCTGGTGGTGCACGTCACGGAAGCATCAAATCCAACATCTTCGTAGGTGGTGGCAGGGTTTTCGGTCCACAGCCAAGAAGCTATGGTTTTAAACTAAATAAAAAGCTTAAACAGCTTGCACGTTTCTCTGCATTGTCTTACAAAGCTAAAGAGAACGTAATTACAGTAGTAGAGCCATTTGCTATGGAGGCACCTAAGACTAAAGAGTTCATCAGCATCTTGAATAACATCAAGGCTAACAGCAGAAGAGTTCTTTTTGTGCTTCCTGAGAATTCAAATAATATTTACTTGTCGTCACGTAACTTGGAGAACGTTAAAGTTACCAACGTTAACGAGCTTTGCACTTATGACATCATGAATGCATACAGCGTTGTTTTCGTAGATGGTACACAGGACGCTCTTTACACTGAGTATGGACGCTAAAAAACCGGAAAACGATGGGAATTTTAATTAAGCCTTTAGTAACAGAGAAGATGACGATTCAGGGCGAGAAATTGAATCGTTACGGTTTTGTAGTTGATCGTTCAGCTAACAAGATTGAGATCAAAGCTGCGATTGAGCAATTGTATGGTGTTAACGTTAAAGATGTAAATACCGTTAACTACCACGGAAAAAAGAAGAGCCGCTACACTAAAGCGGGTTTATTGTCAGGCCGTGCAAACCACTTCAAGAAAGCGTATGTAACTTTGGCCGGTGAAGATAAGATTGATTTCTACAGCAACATTTAAGAGATGGCAGTACGTAAATTTAAACCGGTTACTCCCGGTCAAAGAAATAAAGTAATTAGCGCATTTGACGAGATTACATGTTCAGTTCCTGAGAAATCGTTGTTGGCTCCACTAAAAAGAACTGGTGGTAGAAACAACTCAGGTAAAATGACTATGCGCTATATTGGTGGCGGTCACAAAAAAATGTACCGTATCATTGATTTCCTAAGAAACAAAGATAACTATACCGCTACAGTTAAAACTATTGAGTATGATCCAAACCGCAGTGCAAGAATTGCATTGGTGGTTTACGCAGATGGCGAGAAACGCTACATTATTGCTCCAAAAGGCATTAAAGTAGGACAGGTTATTGCTTCAGGTGCAGGCGTTGCTCCAGAGGTAGGTAACACTCTATTCTTGTCAGAGATTCCGTTAGGAACATTTGTTCACAACATTGAGTTGGTTCCTGGTCAGGGTGCTGCTATGGCACGTTCAGCAGGATGCTACGCTCAGCTTACAGCTCGTGAGGGCAACCACGCTATTCTAAGATTGCCTTCAGGCGAGACCAGAATGGTATTGGTAGCTTGCCGTGCAACTGTAGGTGTTGTATCAAATGCAGACCACAACTTGGAGTCACATGGTAAAGCTGGTCGTAAACGTTGGTTGGGCCGCAGACCTCGCGTTAGAGGTGTTGTAATGAACCCGGTTGATCACCCTATGGGTGGTGGTGAAGGCCGTGCTTCAGGAGGTCACCCTCGTTCAAGAAAAGGCTTGCCAGCTAAGGGTTACAAGACTAGAAACCCTAAAAAGACTACCAAGAAATTTATCATTGAAGGTAGAAAGAAATAACGGATTAAACTGAATAGAGCATTATGAGTCGTTCAATTAAAAAAGGTCCTTATATTGAGGCTAGCCTAGAGAAAAGAGTTCTTGCTATGAATGAGTCAGGCAAGAAAGATGTAGTGAAAACCTGGTCAAGAGCCAGCATGATTTCGCCAGACTTTGTTGGTCATACTATTGCAGTTCACAACGGAAACAAGTTTATTCCGGTATATGTAACTGAGAACATGGTAGGTCACAAGCTCGGAGAGTTTGCTCCGACAAGAACCTTCAAAGGTCACTCTGGTAATCGTAAATAGTATAATGAAACACAGATTACAGTAAAATGGGAGCTCGTAAAAAATTAATGGCCGAAAGGCAGAAAGAGATAAAAAAACACACAGCTATAGCAAAGCTGAATGATGTTCCTACCTCTCCCCGTAAAATGCGCCTAGTTGCGGATATTATCAGAGGTGTTGAGGTTAATCGTGCTTTGGATATTCTTAAGTATTCAAAGAAAGAGGCTTCAGTTCGTCTAGCTACTCTTCTACGTTCTGCAATTGCAAACTGGGAGGCTAAGAACGAGGCAGACAAAAAAGAGTTGGAGAATGGTAACGTTGTAGTATCTACTATTATGGTTGGCCAGGGTCGTTCTCTTAAGAGAATCAGAACTGCACCTCAGGGTAGAGCTGCTAGAATCAGAAAACGTTCTAACCACGTTACTATCATTTTGGATAAAAAAGCCGTTAAATCAGAGGAGAAATAATCATGGGACAGAAAACTAATCCAATAAGCAACAGACTTGGTGTTATCCGTGGCTGGGACTCTAACTGGTACGGTGGAAAAGATTACGCTGCAAAGATTCTTGAGGACACTAAGATCCGTGAGTATCTTAACGCACGTTTGGCTAAAGCTAGCCTTTCAAAAATCGTTATTGAGAGAACTCTAAAACTTATCACTGTAACTATCCACACTGCAAGACCTGGTGTTATCATCGGTAAAGGCGGTCAGGAGGTTGACAAGCTAAAAGAGGAGTTGAAGAAAATCTCTAACAAAGAGGTTCAGATCAACATCTTTGAGGTTAAACGTCCAGAGGTTGATGCAAATATCATTGCTAACAACATCGCAAGACAGGTAGAGGGTAGAGTTTCATACCGTAGAGCTATCAAAATGGCTGTCTCTACAACTATGAGAATGGGTGCTGAGGGTATCAAAGTACTTATCAGCGGTCGTCTAGGTGGTGCTGAGATGGCTCGTTCAGAGCTTTACAAAGAGGGTAGAACTCCTCTTCACACTTTCCGTGCTGACATTGACTATGCTTTGGCAGAGGCTAACACTAAAGTTGGTGTTCTAGGTATCAAAGTATGGGTTTGCAACGGTGAGGTTTACGGTAAGAGAGATCTTACTCCTAACGCAGGCGTTAACGCAAATGCTGGTGCACAGAACAACCAGGGCAACAACAGAGGCGGTAACAGAGGCAGAAGAGACAACCGCAAAGGTGGCAAACCACGCGCTAAAAGAACTCAAGAGTAATCTAATTACCCTATAGCAGGAAAGAGGAATCGGAAACGGTTCCTCTTTTTTGTTGTATACGCTTGAGTGAGATTTTTGTGCACGAAAAGGGTATTCTGTGCGCAGAGTTGCCTT
>CALCHD010000015.1 GCA_937901105.1 uncultured Bacteroidales bacterium
TAGCAGGTAACGGTTTAAACACTGCCCATCGTTCTGCAATTTTCCTGAATCGTAATCATTTTGCCTATATGCTTACATTATGTTTGCTTGGATTTGCAGGATATTCTATCTATTTAAATGGATTTTTGTATATTGGCTCATTATTACTATTTGCCTTAAACTTATGTGCTCTTATAAAAAACAATACTTTTGGATGTTATCTGGCAGTATTGACTGGCCTGCTATTTTTACTAATAACGTCTCATTTAATTAATCTAAAAATGGTAAAAAAAGTACTTGTTCTCTTGCTGATTTTTTTCACTGTCACGATTATATGTGAATTCCAAGGCACCGGAACGGTCTCTAAAGATTTTGACACAATGATTGATGATATTGAAAGTCCAACACAGAATCAAAATTCTGGAAATGGTAGATTAATTCTTTGGGAAAAAGCAATTGAATGTATCTGGAAAAAACCCATTTGGGGCTATGGTCCGGAAGGATTGCATGATATGTATCTTAATGCTGGGTATGAAAACGATCGACCACATAACGAATATTTGCAAATAGCAGCTTTTCACGGTATTCCTGCATTATTCATGTATTTAGGTTCCTTATTATCACTATTTCTTTACTGTATCAAGAGATTAAGATATCTCCCAAAGGAACTTTTGATTATCGGAAGCATGATTTTTTCCTATTGTGTATCCTCTTTCTTTGGAAATTCTATGTATTATACGACACCTTATTTCTACCTGTTCTTCGGTATCCTTTCCGGTATAAAAAGCAAAAACCTAGACTGTTCAATCAAGTTGATGATCTAGGTTTTTACACTTTATACGCTAATTAACTGGAACCTCCCTCAGGCGGCAGGTTGTGTACCTGCATCGTACACGTCATAGACAATAAACCGGTTGATGTATCAAATTCAATTTTATAGATTCCATGGCTTGGACAAGTTGGTACTTCTACCGACGTACTGGTTCTAACATACGATGTGACATCCTTAGAATTATTATTGGCTGCTCGCGTCAATTCTTCCATAAATTCAGGATTCTCTCTGAAGAACTGTTTCAATTGTTCATCTGTTAAATTTATTAAACATTCTTTTCGGACTTTTACTAAAAGACACTTTTTCGCCTGTCGTAATTGCAAATTTAGCCCTAATTATTCAGTATATTTTAACGATCAATGTGTCCTTTATCACAATGCGGTATTATGTCTTTCAAAGCCACGGCAATTGGCGTAAAGAATGGTTAAAGGCATGGAGTGCGACTGCTGCAGCGCTGAGATGAAAGCATTGTTCGGCGAGTGGCTAACTAAGAAAGACGACGCTAAAGCTGCTAAAGAGATTGCAGAGAAACTTGTTCCTATGATTGAGACTTGCAACTGCGACATCTGCAAACAGCTTGCTCAGTACAAAGATGTTCTAGTACCTCGCAGCCAGTGGATCTTTGGTGGTGACGGTTGGGGTTACGATATCGGATACGGTGGACTTGACCACGTACTTGCATCAGGTGAGAATGTAAACGTAATGGTAGTTGATACTGAGGTTTACTCTAACACTGGTGGACAGTCTTCTAAATCAACTCCTGCAGGTGCAGTTGCAAAATTTGCTACTTCAGGTAAGAAGATCCGTAAGAAAGACCTTGGTATGATGGCTATGAGCTACGGTTATGTATACGTTGCACAGGTTGCTATGGGCGCTAACCAGGCTCAGTTCCTAAACGCTATCAAAGAGGCTGAGGCTCACGACGGCCCATCTCTAATCATCGCTTACGCTCCTTGTATCAACCACGGTCTTAAAGCTGGTATGGGCAAGAGCCAGAGAGAGGAGAAATTGGCAGTTGAGTGCGGTTACTGGCATCTTTACAGATTCAACCCTGCACTAGAGGCTGAGGGTAAGAATCCGTTCACTTTGGACAGCAAAGAGCCAGATTGGAGCAAGTTCCAGGACTTCATCAAAGGCGAGGTTCGTTACGCTTCATTGCTTAAGACATTCCCAGCAGAGGCTGGCGAGTTGTTCGCTCTAACTGAGGAGTTTGCAAAACTTCGTCTAGCTTCTTACAAACGTATGGCAGGTCAGGCTGAGTAATCAGACTACACTATACAATAAAAAAGGGCAACCGGTAACGGTTGCCTTTTTTTGTGCTATTTTGCCCATTAGGACGTCGTCCCAATGGGCACTTTATGCACAAAGAGGCGCCTGAAAAGGACACCTCTTTTGATTATTAACCTTATAAAAACCTGTCGGGAAAATTATCTTAATTGGAAGACAAAAGGGAAGGTGAATTTTACATCAACAGGCTCCCCTTTCTGTTTGCCAGGCTCCCACTGCGGTGACATTGATATGACTCTTACCGCCTCATCATCAAGTAGCTGGCTGCCAGAACTTCTTACAACTCTCACGTCTTTTACATTTCCGTCTTTTGCAATTGTAAACTGAACGGTAACTCTGCCCTGAACACCGTTTTCTTTAGCGCTTACCGGGTAAACAATTTTTGCGAATACCCATTTTGTAAATGAATTTGCATCACCATTCTGGAATGTAGGCTTCTGCTCAACTTCTGCAAATGCTACAGGTTCTCCTGCTGCATTGTTCTCCTCATCTTGAAGCTTGAATACTACAGGGAATGTGAACAGTACGTCAACAGCCTTGCCGTTTACTTTTCCAGGAGTCCACGCCGGAGACATTGATACTACTCTTACAGCTTCATCATCAAGCAGCTGGTTTCCTGAACTTTTTGCCACAGTAACATCTTTGACTTTTCCATTTTTTGCAATTGTGAACTGAAGGGTAACCCTGCCCTGAATGTCATTATTGTAAGCCTCTTCCGGGTATTTTATCTGACCGAATACCCATCCTCCAAATTTACCGGCATCTTCACCGTTGAACATAGGCTTCTGGTCAACTGATGAATAATTCAACGGCTGGTTGTTGCTCTGATTACAGGCTGTTCCACATACTAATAGAACAGCTAAAAACATAAGTGCTCTTGCAAAATTTTTCATAGCTAATTCTTTTTTAAGATTTTCAATTTTTTATGGTTGCCGCTGATACTTCCGGATTGCATCAGCTTTGTCCTTATCCTAGATTTGATTGCCCTCACCGAGGCATCGGATGTTCCAATAAACAGGGCAATCTCCGCTATCGGGAACTCCTCTTCTGTAAGAATGAGCACCAGCTTTTCTCGGGGAGTGAGGAACTCCATCTCCTGAATATAAGGATACATCTTCAGGAACATCCCGTCATTTACTACCTCAACCATGCCACTTTCACTGTTTGTCTTCACCATAGAGATTGCACTCTGCAACTCATCATACAGTTCTCCCGACAGCTTGATACTTTTGCTTGATATCTTATTCACCTTATCAGTAAATACAGGCAAGTTACCGGCCTGGCGGGTAAGCAGACGGTTAGCAAGTTTTTCTGCACTCAAAGCTTTGTTGTATCTTTTATATATAATGTATCCGGCTGCGGCTGACAACACAATAACTGCTCCCAGCACAAAATAAAGTACAGTATTATGATGCTCCACCCTCTCAAGCTCCAGCACCACCGCATCAAGGTCATACTTGTAAACCATCAGCGCATTAAGTGAATCAATATATATCTGCTCCATAATTTCCCGTGAATTCCTAAACAAATATACTGCTTCACAACCCCAGAAACAATCTGCAGTTCTGTTTTGCGCCCGAAAAATGACTAACCAAATGACAATCTGCATATTGAGCACATTTTGTTGCTCCCGTTTTATGGGCGTTTTACACGAATTTTGCCCATTAGGACGTCGTCCCAATGGGCAATTCGGGCAATTCTCCGTATATTTGCCACCTAAAATTTGCAATATGAAAAGAATTCTGATTATAGCACTTATGCTACTGTGTTCAGTAGCACAGATGCAGGGAAAGATAAAGCTTCCGGCAATCATATCGGACAATATGGTGCTTCAGCAGAAGGAAGAGGTTAAGCTTTGGGGATGGGCAGATGCAGGCGAGCAAGTACAAGTGAAGGCCTCATGGGGGAAAGTGGCACAGGCTGTGGCTGATGCCCAGGGCAAGTGGAGCCTCCACATCAAGACTCCAAAGTGCTGCAGCGGGCAGTGGATTGAAGTGCTGTCGGGAAAAGACAATGAGAAAATAAGAATTTCAAATATTCTTGTAGGCGAGGTATGGTTGGCAAGCGGCCAGAGTAATATGGAGTTCTGGAGTACCCCTAAAAAAGGGTCGGCATGGATGACAGGAATGGAAGGTTGGGAGAAAGAGGTTGAGGATGCGCAATATCCGAATATACATTTGTTCAAGGTTGATGAGCGATGGGACCACACCACCGTTCATGAGGATTGCAGAGGCGAGTGGGTTGTATGCTCTCCGGAGACCGTGAAGAACTTTTCTGCGGTGGCGTTCCTGTTTGCCAGAATGCTTCACAAGGAGCTTCAGAGGCCTGTAGGAGTAATCCTCTGCGCGGTTGGTGGAACCCATGCGGAGTCTTGGATAAGAGAGGAAGTGATGCGCAAGGACACCATCTACAACAGGGTATATAGAGGTTATACTCCCGACAAAATGGCTCCAAAAGGATACATGCACAAAGTCCCCTCTGCAGTATGGAACGGAATGGTCAACCCGATTGTTGGATATACCATAAAAGGGAACATCTGGTACCAGGCAGAATCGAATGCATGGAGAGCAGAAGACTATGCCCCAATCTTTGTGGATCTTGTGGAGGACTGGAGAGAACTGTGGGGCCAGGAGAGGCTGCCTTTCTATTTTATGCAGGTGGCTCCATATTGCCAGCTTCCAGGAAAGATACGCCTTGAGCAGGCCAAAGTATGGGAGAACAAGATGCTTGATGATATAGGTATGGTTACAGCCATTGATGTTGGAGATTCTCTGGATATCCATCCACGCAATAAAGTTGTGCCGGCAAGAAGGTTTGCAGATGTGGTGCTAGCTGAGGAGTACGGCAAGAAAATTGAGTGTTACGGCCCGGTTATGAAGTCTGTTGTCTGCAAAGGAAATGAACTGTTTGTAGAGTTCAGCCACGCCAAAGGAATGCACGTAGCTGCACCATCTGGAGAGAAAATGAATGGAGGTGCCGCCTATCTGCATGTGGCAGGGGCAGACGGAAAGTACTATCCTGCGTTTTCGCGCATTGAGAAAGGTAAACTTACAGTATGGCATCCGGATGTTAAGGAACCGGTTAAAGTGAAATATTGCATAGAGGATTACTGCAAAGGAAATATTTATAACGGAGCAGGACAACCGGCCTATCCATTTGAGGCGGAGGTAAGGCGTCCCTAATTTCGCCCATTAGGACAACGTCCCAAGGGGCACTTAACGAAAAAATTGTATGAGAAATAAAAGATGGTTTGCACTAACACCCCTGGCGGTGTTCCTGATAGTATATCTGGTTTCTTCGCTTATGGCGGGGGATTTCTATAAAGTGCCTATTGCAGCAGCATTCCTTATAGCATCTGTGTATGCAATGGCGCTATGTCTTAAGGGTAAAATTGAGGAAAGAGTTACAATATTCTCACAGGGAGCAGGACATAAGAATGTGCTTCTGATGATCTGGATCTTTATCCTTGCAGGAGCTTTTGCAACTACTGCAAAGGAGATTGGAGCAATTGATGCAACTGTTAACATCACTTTGCAGCTGCTGCCGGGCAAACTTCTTTTTGCAGGACTGTTCCTTGCAGCCTGCTTCATTTCTATGGCCGTAGGAACCAGTGTGGGTACTATTGTAGCACTAGTGCCGGTTGCTACAGGAATCGCGGCAGAAACGGGCATTTCAGCCGCGTTTATCTCTGCAATTGTAGTGGGCGGATCTTTCTTTGGAGACAACCTTTCATTCATTTCAGACACCACTATTGCCGCTACACGTACACAGGGATGTTCTATGTCTGACAAGTTTAAGGCAAATATTATAATTGCGGCTCCTGCAGCAATTATTGTAGCCATCTTGTATATTTTTGCCGGCATGGAGGTAGACTTTACCCCTGTGGTGGAGAAGGTGAACATCGTACTGCTTATCCCTTATCTGCTTGTCATTGGCATGGCCATTGCCAGCGTAAATGTGGTACTTGTACTTACTGTGGGAATTCTTGCAAACGCATTCATAGGATTTGCCATAGGGAAGATCACCTGGATCTCATGGCTTGGACATATTGGAAACGGCATCGCTGGAATGGGAGACCTGATCATTGTTACAATGCTGGCAGGTGGTATGCTTGAGGTAATCCGTACTGCAGGTGGACTTGACTACCTGATTGAGAAGATGACACGCCGCATAAGCGGCAAGAGAGGTGCAGAATTGAGCATCGCAGCCCTAGTATCTTTAGCCAACCTGTGTACTGCAAACAATACAATTGCAATCATCACTACCGGCAGCATTGCAAAGGATATTTCTAAGAGATATGGACTGGATCCCCGCAAAAGTGCAAGTGTTCTGGACACCTTCTCATGTTTTGTGCAGGGAATAATCCCATATGGTGCACAGCTGCTTATGGCCAGCGGACTTGCAGGAATTTCAGCCCTTTCAATCATGGCATATCTTTTTTATCCGTTTGCTCTCGGTCTGGTTGCCTTTCTGGCAATTCTGCTGAGGCTTCCAAGGAAATTTTCGTAATGGCTAGCTCGCATTTTGCTATGAAATAGTGAAAATAATGATATGAAAAATCACGTTGTATATCTAGCTTTACTTGTATCTCTGGTTTGCATAGGTACACCGGCCAGCTCGCAGGAAAAATTACCTGAGTGTGACATAGTTCCGTATGAGAAACTTGATGTGAAACCTGAATTGGACCTGGGCGAAGGGAGAGGGTTTGTTTGGTGGCTGTTCGGTAACCTTAGGTATCCGCAGACTGCGGTGGATGCAGGGGTTGAAGGTGGTGTGAAGTTTTCATTTGTTGTTTCAGGTAAAGGAGTTGTTGAGGATGTGAATATATTGTCGGGAGAAGGGGTTTTTGGGGATGAGGTAAAGAGGGTTATGGCAATGTGCCCAAAATGGATGCCAGGGGAGCTGCAGGGAGCAAAAGTTGGGGTGAAGTTTGTCTGGGAAGTCAGTTTCTCTTTATGTGGGGATGAGAAGGTGCCGCGTATTACAGGGTATCCCATAGATCCTGTGACTGATATCATTATTTGGGAACCGTACGATTGGGTGTATACACCTCCTACATATTTTCCATATGGGGCAGTTCCTCAAAAGCCCACGTTTATGGGTGGCAGTGCATTCCCTTCTGGAGATGGAAAGAGCTTTCTGGAGTGGGTTATAAAGAGGGTGCAATACCCTGCGGATGCGGATGGGGCAAAAGG
>CALCHD010000016.1 GCA_937901105.1 uncultured Bacteroidales bacterium
ACAGACAGAGGAGTAATTTTTATGAACGGTAAGGATATACAATACTCCAGACCTAAAAAGGTACAGCTTGTAACCTTGGGCTGCTCAAAGAACAGAGTTGACTCGGAGCACCTTCTAAAGCAGATGGCCAGTGAGGGTGTTGAGATTGTAGGCTCTGATCATGTGTTGGGCGAGAAGAGCAAGGTGGACGCTGTGATCCTGAACACTTGCGGATTCATCAAAGATGCAAAGGAGGAGTCCATTGAGGCCATTCTGGCAGCAGTGGAGGCCAAGGCTTGCGGCTACGTGGGGCAGGTGTTTGTGTTCGGTTGCCTTTCCCAAAGATACAAGGATGAACTTGTAGAGGAGATTCCTGAAGTGGACGGCTTCTTTGGAGCATTTGACTGGGACAGCATCCTTAATGCAATGGGGATGACAAAGAAGGAGAGCCTGCTGCAGGAGAGATATCTTACCACCCCAAAACACTACGCTTATCTTAAGATTTCCGAGGGATGTGACCGCACCTGTTCGTATTGTGCCATTCCGGGCATAAGGGGCAGGCACATTTCTGTTCCAATGGAGGAACTGGTAGAGGAGGCACGCAATCTCGCCTCAATGGGAGTTCGTGAGCTGATTGTAATTGCCCAGGATACCACATATTACGGCCTTGACCTTTACAAACGCAGGGCACTTGGAGAGCTGTTGGGGAAACTTTGTGAGATTGAAGGCATAGAGTGGATAAGAATACACTATTCATACCCCGACCAGTTTCCCGACGATGTGTTGGAGATTATGGCCTCAAATCCAAAAATCTGCAAATACATTGACATTCCGTTGCAGCATTCGTCATCAAAGGTGCTGAAGATGATGCGCCGGAGCATTGACGGCCCGCAGACCCAGGCTGTGATTGACAGGATAAAGGCCAAGGTCCCAGGAGTTGTTTTGAGAACCACTCTCATTGTTGGCCACCCTGGTGAGGACAGAAGGGAGTTTGACAAGCTTCTGGCATTTGTGCAGCGCAATAAGTTTGACAGGCTGGGGGCATTCACATACTCGGAGGAGGAAGGTACATATGGAGCGCTTCATTTCAAGGATACTGTGAGGGAGAGCACCAAGCAGGCCCGCTATGAAGAGCTTATGGAGCTGCAGAGCGTAATCTCCCTGAATGCAAATGAGGCAAGGGTAGGCTCTGTGGAGAAAGTTATAGTGGATTCCTGCAATGACGGTGTGCTTGTATGCCGTTCACAGGGCGAAAGTCCGGAGGTTGACGGAGAAATCCTCATTGGAAACACTGGAGAATTTGCTCCGGAAAAATTAATTGGTAAATTTGTAACTGCGAAAATAGTTGGGGCCAATGAATATGACCTTTTGGCCGAGATTATTTCAGTTGAATAACAGAAAACTAAACTAAATCTATACTTATATGAAATTATTGGAGGGAAAAGTTGCCCTAGTGACAGGTGCAGCAAGAGGTATTGGCAAGGCTATTGCCTTGAAATATGCACAGGAAGGTGCTAACGTGGCTTTTACCGACTTGGTAATTGATGAGAATGGTGAGAACACCAAAAAAGAGATAGAGGCATACGGAGTAAAAGCCCTTGCTATCGCTTCAAACGCTGCCAGCTTTGAGGAGGCTCATGCTGCAGTTGAGCAGGTTGTTAAGGAGTTCGGACGCCTGGATATCCTTGTAAACAATGCAGGTATCACTAAAGACGGCCTTATGATGAGAATGTCAGAGGCACAGTGGGATGCTGTGATTGCAGTAAACCTTAAGTCTGCGTTCAACTTTGTTCACGCTGTAACTCCAGTTATGATGCGCCAGAGAAGCGGCTCAATCATTAATATGAGTTCAGTTGTAGGTGTTCATGGCAACGCCGGACAGTGCAACTACTCTGCTTCAAAGGCAGGTATGATTGGTCTTGCAAAATCAATTGCGCAGGAGTTGGGCTCAAGAGGTGTAAGGGCAAATGCAATTGCTCCAGGCTTCATCATTACCGAAATGACTGCAAAGCTTCCTGAAGAGGTAAGAGAGAGCTGGAATGCAAAGATTCCTCTACGCCGTGGCGGTACTACCGAAGACATTGCAAATGTTGCAACTTTCTTGGCAAGTGACATGAGCAGCTATGTAACCGGTCAGGTTATCTCTGTTTGCGGTGGTATGCAGATGTAATTGGAAACTTTGTTCCAACAAAAAATAGAAGACATAAAGAAAGATATATGACACTCATAAAATCAATTTCTGGAATTAGGGGAACTATAGGCGGCGCCATTGGTGACAACCTTACCCCGCTTGATGCAGTAAAGTTCACTGCTTCATATGCAAAATGGCTTACAGGAAAGAATCCTGGCAGAAAACTTACTGTTGTCCTGGGAAGAGACGCCAGACTGTCGGGAGAAATGGTAAATGACCTTGTTGAGGGAACTTTGCTGGGTTGTGGAGTGAATGTTATAAATGTGGGCCTTTGTACAACTCCAGGAGTTGAGATGGCTGTTGTGGCAAGAAAGGCAGACGGAGGTATCATCCTTACTGCCAGCCATAATCCAAAACAGTGGAACGCCCTTAAGCTTCTCAATGAGAGGGGTGAGTTCCTTAATGCTGCAGAGGGCGCAATGATCCTTGAGTATGCAGTTAAGGAGGAGTTCAACTTTGTGGAGGTTGACGGGCTTGGCAAGGTGTTGAGCCGTGAGCCTTACGATGTTGAGCACATTGACGCAGTTCTTGCATTGCCTTTGGTAGATGCGGAGCTTGTGAAGAAACAGGGCTTCAAAGTTGCTGTTGATGCTGTTGATTCAGTTGGAGGCGTTGTTATCCCTGCCCTTTTGGAGAGAATGGGTGTTGAGGTGGTTAAGCTTTATTGCGAGCCTACCGGAAACTTCTCCCATAATCCGGAGCCTGTTCCAGAAAACCTTACAGAGATCTGCAAGGTTGTTAAGGAGAGCGGTGCAGACCTTGGTGTTATTGTAGACCCTGATGTAGACCGTCTTGCCCTTGTAAGCGAGACAGGCGAGCTGTTTGGCGAGGAGTACACCTTGGTTGCAGTTGCAGATTACGTCCTTTCAAATACCCCAGGAAATACCGTTTCAAACTTGAGTTCATCAAGGGCATTGAAAGATGTAACAGAAAAGCACGGCATGCAGCACAACGCTTCAGCAGTAGGAGAGGTGAACGTTACTACCCTTATGAAAGCCACCAATGCTGTAATTGGCGGTGAGGGTAATGGTGGCGTAATCTACCCTGAGCTCCACTATGGCCGTGATGCTCTTGTAGGTGTGGCATTGTTCCTTACCCATTTGGCAAAGAAAGGCTGCAAGGTAAGCGAACTTAAGAAAGAGTATCCAAGCTACTTCATCTCAAAGAACAAGATTGAGCTTACACCAGATATCAATGTGGACGATGTTCTTGTTAAGATGAAGGAGAAATACGCCTGCGAGAAGGTAACTGACATTGACGGCGTGAAGATTGATTTCCCTACAGAGTGGGTTCACCTTCGCAAATCAAATACAGAGCCTATCATCCGCATCTACAGCGAGAGCAAGGATGAGGAGAGTGCAAACGCATTGGCTCAGAAAATAGTTGGTGAGATAAAGGAGATCTGCGGATTGTAGCAAGTTCTTCCCGATAAAATTAATGGCAGCCATGCGGCTGCCATTTTTTTTGTATTTAAAGGATATTCAAACTCTGCTCTTTAATTTTTTCAAGCTCGTCTTTCATGCGGACTACCCATTTCTGGATCTCTGCATGGTTGGCTTTTGAGCCCATGGTGTTTATCTCGCGGCCCATCTCCTGTGCAATGAAACCGAGTTTCTTGCCAGGGTAAGGCTCTGTGTTGATGGTTTCCATAAAGTATTTGCAGTGCTGGCGGAGACGTACTTTCTCCTCGTTGATATCCAGCTTCTCTACATAGAATACAATCTCCTGCTCAAGGCGGTTGGCATCCGGGGTGATTCCAAGCTCATCTATGCGGGCTTTGATGCGCTCTTTTACAGCCTCAACGCGGCTTGCCTCAAATTTCTCCACCTCTGCTACAAAAGACTCTATAAGTGCTACGCGGGAGGTTACATCGTTGTAAAGGATCTCACCCTCTTTTGCACGGAAATCATTGATTGCTGCCACAGCGTTGTGGATTGCCTGTTCAAGGGAGTTCCAGCTCTCCTCTGTCATCTCCTGTTTCTTTACATCTACAACATCCGGCATTTTCAGGATTGTCTGGAGGATGGTGTCGGTACATTCGGTAAAGCCAAGCTCCTTTATCTGGGCAAGGTAGTTGTCAAATATCTCCTTGTTGATCTGTTTTGCCTGGGCAGTTGCGTTCTGCTCCATTGTTGCAAAAAGGTCTATGTTTCCTCTCTGGAGCTCTTTTGCTATGTGTTGTCTTACAGCCATCTCCTTATCTCTTGGGATAAGTGAACTCTTGATGCTGATGTCGGCATTCTTTCCGTTAAGGGAACGGATCTCTATAATTATTTTGCTGTCGGGAAGAAGGCATTCTGCCTTTCCGTAGCCTGTCATTGATCTTACCATTTCTGTGATATTTTCTGCAAATGTAAGCAATTTTACACACTGGTGAAACCTGCAGGAGAGTTTAGTGGCAATCAGATGCCCCGTTTGCAATATTTTTATTATATTTGCTTGTTAATTTTTACTACAATGGAAGAAGTTAAAAATGAGGTGGCGCAGGAGCGTCAGTTGAACTTTATTGAAGAGATAGTTGAGAACGATTTGGCAACCGGCAAACATGAGAGCATTCTTACCCGTTTCCCGCCGGAGCCGAACGGTTATCTGCATATTGGCCATGCGAAGAGCATCTGCCTTAACTTTGGCCTTGCAAAGAAATATGGCGGAAAGACAAATATCCGCTTTGATGATACCAACCCTACAAAAGAGGATGTTGAGTATGTTGATTCAATCAAGCAGGATGTAAAATGGCTTGGATTTGAGTGGGCCAACGAGTTCTATGCATCTGACTATTTTGAGCAGCTTTATGTGTGGGCACAGGAGCTTATTAAGAAGGGACTTGCATACGTTGATGACCAGAGCCAGGAGGAGATCAGAGCTACCCGCGGTACAGTAAACCAGCCGGGTATCAACAGCCCTTATAGAGACCGCAGCGTTGAGGAGAACTTGAAGCTGTTCCAGGAGATGCGCGAGGGCAAATACAAAGAGGGTGAGAAGGTGTTGCGTGCAAAGATTGATATGGCGCACCCTAACATGATGTTCAGAGACCCTCTTATGTACAGGATCAATTATTCACACCATCATAGAACAGGTGACAAATGGTGCATTTACCCAATGTACGACTATGCTCACGGTCAGAGTGACTCAATTGAGGGTATTACACACTCAATATGTACACTTGAGTTTGATGTACACCGTCCTTTGTACGACTGGTTCATTGAGAAACTGGAGATTTTCCCTTCACACCAGTACGAGTTTGCCCGTTTGAACCTTACTTACACTGTAATGAGCAAGCGTAAGCTTCTGGAGCTTGTTAAGAACAACTACGTTCGTGGATGGGATGACCCTCGTATGCCAACCATCTGCGGTATCAGAAGAAGAGGTTATACTCCAGAGAGTATCCGCCTGTTTGCAGAGAAAGTGGGCGTTGCAAAACGTGACAACACAATTGACCTTTCATTGCTTGAGTGGTGTGTAAGGGAGGACTTGAACAAGCGCTCTAACAGATATATGACAGTGCTTGACCCTATCAAGCTTGTCATCACCAACTGGGAGGACGGCAAAGTTGAGGAGTTCCAGGCACCTCTTAACCCAGCAGATCCAGACGGTCCAAAACGTACCGTTAAGTTTGCAAAAGAGCTTTACATTGAGCGTGACGACTTTATGGAGGAGCCTCCAAAGAAATATTTCCGCTTGAAACCGGGTGGAGAGGTCCGTATGAAATACACCTACATCATCAAATGTGAGGAGGTTGTAAAAGACGAGAACGGCAACATTGTTGAGATCCGCTGTACATATGACCCTACTTCAAAACCAGGTGCCGGCGAGTGGCGTTCAGTAAAAGGAACTATCCACTGGGTAGCATGCTCACAGGCCAAGGAGGTTGAGGTGAGACTTGTAGACCGCCTGTTTACAGAGCCTTTCATGGATGCAATTCCAGAGGGTACAGACTACAAGGATTACTTGAACCCGGATTCAATGAACATCGTTACCGGTTATGCAGAGCCTGCATTGCTTGAGGACAACAGCGGCATTGCAGTACAGTTTGAGCGCCTTGGCTACTTTGTGAAAGACCAGGACTCAACCGATGAGAAGCTTGTATTCAACAAGACAACCGGTTTGAAGGATACTTTCAAAAAGTAATTTCTTCTCCGAAGATAAAGTAAAGTGACCTTTGGGACATCGTCCAAAAGGTCATTTTTTTGTTGCTGGGAGACTCCTGGCAGTGAGCATGGCTATTCTCTGCGCGGAAAATGAAAAAAGCCGGCTGAAAGAGCCGGCTTCTGTGTATGTTGGTGTGAGATTATGCTTTAGGGTTCGCTCCGTACTCGTTGGTATTGTGGTCACCCTCTTTGCAAAGCCATGCGAAGATAAGGATGATATTTACGATAGGGATTAAGAAAAGCAATAGGCACCAGCCGCTCTTTCCAATGTCATGAAGACGGCGAACTCCAAGAGCTATTCCCGGTATCAGCACTACCAATGAGTAGATCCAGTTAAGAGGCTCCCATATAAATGAAGTGATTACACCTGCCAAAAAGTTGAAAAGGCAGAAATACCAGTATTCTGCTCTGCGTGCTCTGCCGTCGAATGCGGCATATTTATTCTTGATAACATCAAGAAAATACATTTTTAGTTCGTTCATAGCATTAAGTGTTATGTGTTTGTTTTTTTGTTGTGCTAAGTTAACTTAATTTCTTAAATTAGCGAAAAAAAAGAGAAAATATCATGAAATATATAGGAGCGCATGTGAGTGCAAGCGGAGGGGTGTGGAATGCACCGGTTAATGCACATAATATTGGGGCTACAGCTTTCGCGCTGTTTACCAAGAACCAGAAGCAATGGGTGGCAAAGCCTCTTACAGATGAGGAGATAGGGCTGTTCAAGGAGAATTGTGCAAAGTTTGGCTATACAGCAGCGCAGATTCTTCCGCACGACAGTTATCTGATAAATTTGGGAAGTCCAAGAGAGGAGGGGCTTCAGAAATCACGTGCGGCATTCATAGATGAGATGCACCGCTGTGAGCAGCTTGGACTGGACAGACTGAATTTCCATCCTGGCAGCCATCTTAAAGAGATTTCTGTTGATGAGTGCCTGGCAACAATTGCCCATTCAATCAACCTGGCTCTGGACAAGACCAAAGGGGTTACAGCTGTGATAGAAAATACAGCAGGACAGGGCAGCAACCTTGGTTATAAGTTTGAACAGATAGCGCAAATTATTGATCAGGTGGAGGACAAGAGCCGCGTTGGAGTATGTATTGATACCTGCCATAGCTTTGCAGCCGGATATGACCTTTCAACAGAACTTGGATTCACACAGGTTTTTGAGCATTTTGAAAATGTTATAGGATTCAAATACCTTAAGGGAATGCATCTTAACGATGCAATGAAGCCTCTTGCCAGCAAAGTGGACCGTCACAGTACCCTTGGCAATGGTGTGCTTGGCATGGTGCCGTTTGAGATGATTATGAAGGATTCCCGTTTTGACGATATTCCTCTTATCCTGGAGACCCCTGATCCCGATATCTGGGCGCAGGAACTGGATATGTTGAGAAGTTTTGAGAAATAATCCTGCAGGGGAGAAAAATATCTGTCGGGAAGAAAATTATGGGTGTTCTTGATACTGAAATAAAATTTTTGACTGGAATTGGTCCAAAGAGGGCTGAACTGCTGGAGAAGGAGCTTGGTATTTCTACGTTCCGGGATATGCTCTATTTTTTTCCGTTCCGATATATAGACCGCAGCAAGGTGTATACGATCCGTGAACTGCAGCCTACAATGGCGTATATACAGGTGAGGGGAAAGATTGTGAGTGCCGCAATGGCTGGGGATTCTCCAAAGAGCAAACGCTTTGTTGCTGTGCTCCAGGATCCTACAGGGCGTATTGAACTTGTGTTCTTTAAGGGTGTAAAGTGGATTCAGGAGAAGATTAAGGTGGGGCAGGAGTATATAGCTTTTGGGAAACCTTCCGAGTTCAACGGAATCATAAATATGGTGCATCCGGAACTGAACCTCCCAACAGATGTGATTATGTATGGCGGCAGCTCCATGATGGGGGTCTATCCCAGCACCGAGAAACTCAAGAATAGCGGCATAGGCAACAAGCAGATATCCAAGTTCCAGCTCACAATTCTGGAGAAGTATCTGAATTCTATTCCCGACAGCCTTCCTCCTTACATCATTCAGAAGAAGGGGCTGTGCACATTGCAGGAGGCATTGAAAAATATCCATTTCCCTACAGATAATGCAACTTTGGCCCGGGCCCAGCACAGGTTGAAGTTTGAGGAGCTTTTTTACTTGCAGCTGGGACTTTTGAAGCAGAAAAGCATCCGTATGCGCAATGAAGGAGGTATACTTATGCCAAAGGTGGGGGATGCGTTCAACAAATGCTATTCTTCTCTCCCTTACCCGCTTACAGGGGCGCAGAAAAGGGTGATAAAGGAGATGCATGCAGATATGAAGAGCGGCAAGCAGATGAACCGCCTGCTGCAGGGTGATGTAGGAAGCGGAAAGACACTGGTTGCAGTATTGTGTTCGCTCCTGGCTGTTGACAACGGATATCAGGCCTGCATTATGGCTCCTACGGAGGTGTTGGCCCAGCAGCATTATAAAAGCATTTCGGAGGTGCTGGCCCCTACAGGAGTTTCTGTTGCGCTCCTTACCGGAAATACCCGGGCAAAAGATCGTAAAGAGCTTCTGCCGGCGCTTGCTGCGGGAGAAATAAAGATATTGGTTGGAACCCATGCTCTTATTGAGGAGGTGGTGGTGTTCAGGAACCTTGGACTGGCTGTGATTGACGAGCAGCACCGCTTTGGAGTGGAACAGCGTTCCCGCCTATGGGACAAGTCTGCAGTTCCTCCACATGTGCTGGTGATGACAGCTACCCCTATACCCCGTACATTGGCCATGACCTTGTATGGAGACCTTGATGTTTCTGTACTGGACGAGCTTCCTCCAGGAAGGAAACCTGTACAGACAATGCATGCTACCGAGGTGCAGCGCGGACGTATCTTTTCGTTCATGAAGGAGCAGATAGCTGCCGGCAGGCAGATTTTTGTGGTGTATCCCCTCATTAAGGAGAGCGAGAAAATGGATTACAAGAACCTGCAGGAGGGATACGAGACCATAATACAGGAGTTCCCAGCTCCAAAATACATTACTGCCGTTGTGCACGGCAAGCAGAAGAATGAGGACAAGCAGCACGATATGGATTTGTTTGCCCAGGGGCGCGCCCATATATTGGTTGCCACTTCTGTCATTGAAGTTGGGGTGAATGTGCCCAATGCTTCTGTGATGATCATTGAGAGTGCAGAGCGCTTTGGCTTGAGCCAGCTGCACCAGCTGCGAGGCCGTGTAGGACGAGGCAGCGAAAAGTCATACTGTATCCTCATGACCGGTTACAAGGTGAGCAAGGAGAGCCGCCAGAGAATAGACCTGATGTGCCAGACCAATGACGGTTTTGAACTCGCAGAGGCTGATTTGCGCATGCGTGGTCCCGGCGATCTTGAGGGGACCAGCCAGAGTGGCCTTGCAATGGATCTCCATATCTCCAACCTTGCCAAGGATTCCCAAATTCTTGAGGACGCCCGTCAGCTGGCATTGGCGGTGCTGGAATCAGACCCTCTGATGCAGCATCCGGCAAATGCCCTTCTGCGCACCCAGCTGGATGTGTTGAAAAAAGATGGCAAGGCTCCAACGGACTATTCCCAGATCAGCTAAAGGCGTTAAAGGTGACATCCCGGTCACCTTTTTTTTGTGTGATGATGCATTTCCTCCGGGTTTTGTGGCGTTTCCCGGGATATTTTCTTCCTGCGGTGACGGTTTGTCCTGTTTTCGGTGCTATTTCCGGGATATTTTGACGTTGTGGGGGATTTTGTCCTTGCTTTGTGGCTGTTTCCGGGATATTTTCTTTTTGCGGTGGTAGTTTGTCCTGGTTTTGGTGCTATTTCCGGGATGTTTTGACGTTGTGGGGGATTTTGTCCTGGTTTTGGGGGTGTTTCCGGGATATTTTGCGGCATGAGTAATTATGTCCTGGAAATGGCTGCAGATTGAACAAAAATAATTATGGGGAAATTCCTCATTTTTTATTAACTTGCAAAGTTTTAATTTGATTTTTATGACACGCAAGATAACTATAGGAATAACACAGGGGGATACCAATGGTATAGGATATGAGGTGATTATCAAGGCATTGTCAGATGCCAGAATATTGGAGCTGTGTACACCGGTTGTGTACGGATCTTCAAAATTCTTTGGTATGTACAGAAAGGATATCCCTGAAACAGAGAATATTAACACAAATGTAGTTTCATCGGCAAAAGATGCCCATCCTAAAAGGGTGAATATAGTGAACTGTCTTCCCGACAATCTTCAGATTGAGCCGGGCCAGACAACAGCAGACGGGGCAAAGGCTGCAATCCTTTCTCTTGAGAAGGCTGTTGAGGAAATTAAGGAAGGACATTTGGATGCAATTGTAACAGCCCCTTTCAACAAATATCTTGTGAATGAGGAGACATTCAAATATGCAGGACATACAGAATATCTTGTAAGCCAGTTTGGAGCGGAGGATGGTCTTATGTTCCTTTGTTCAGACCAGATGAGAGTTGGAGTGGCTACAGGTCATATTGCCCTCTCAAAAGTTTCCCAGGCTTTGAGCCCTGAACTGATTGTAAGCAAGCTTAAGATTATGAATGATTCCCTTATGAAGGATTTCAATATTGTAAAGCCTAAACTTGCTGTTTTGGGCCTTAATCCTCATTCGGGAGACAAGGGCCTTATGGGTGACGAGGAGATCAATATCATATCTCCTGCGATAAAGATGGCACAGGAGCAGGGTATCCTTGCTTATGGTCCATATCCTCCCGACGGTTTCTTTGGAGTGAACATGCAGTATAAGTTTGATGCTGTCCTTTCAATGTATCACGACCAGGGGCTTATTCCGTTCAAGTCGCTTGCATTTGACAGCGGTGTCAATTTTACCGCAGGCCTGCCAATTGTAAGGACATCTCCAGACCATGGAACTGCGTTTGATCTTGCAGGACAGAACAAGGCCAATCCGCAGTCTATGATCAGCTCAATATATTTGGCTATTGATGTGGTGAGAAACAGGGAGAAATATGCGCAGATGCATGCAAACCCTTTGAAGGTAAAAGAGTTTGAGGCACCACAGAAAGAAAGGCCTGGCAAACCTGTGATTGCATAATGGAGCCAATAAATCTCTATACTGACGGGTCATCAAGAGGCAATCCCGGCCCTGGGGGCTATGGGATTGTGCTTACGTGCGGTCCGCACAGAAAGGAGATGAGCGAGGGGTTCAGGTGCACTACCAACAACCGTATGGAGCTGTTGGCGGTGATAATTGGTCTTGAAGCTATAAAGAGGCCAAATGCACAGGTGAATGTCTATTCTGATTCTTCATATGTTGTAAAGGCTGTAAATGAAGGGTGGATTCAGGGTTGGCTGAAGAAAGGGCTTCACAAACAGAAGAATGCCGATTTGTGGGAGAGGTTTCTGCAGATTTACAGAAAGTATCAGGTGCGGTTTTTCTGGATAAAGGGGCATGCCGGACATCCGGAAAATGAGAGGTGTGACAAACTTGCGGTTGAGGCGGCACTTTCACAGGAGCTTAAGGCTGATTTGGGATATGAGGCTGCTCCGGAGCAGTTGCTCTAGGGAGCAGGGTGAGATATTTTGGGGCGCTTCCGGAAGGGGCGCCCCTT
>CALCHD010000017.1 GCA_937901105.1 uncultured Bacteroidales bacterium
ACCCTTTATTGATACGCTTTGAGCGTTAAGAAACAATAAAAATGTTAAATCTTCACCTTTTAGAATGCACCCTTAAAGGTTATGACCATATTTCTGACTTATTACTCGCAAAATATTCAGTAACAATTGGTTGTAAATACATATATTGAAACTAAAGCTCTTGAGGACAAGACAATAGTACTAAAAGTTGCGGCAAATACTGAATATGACCCAAGAACATGTGAGATTCAGATAAAGAAGAAGGGAGAAAATTATTCAGAGACAATATATATTTACCAGGAAGAGCTGCATGGTGTAGTGCTTTCTGAAAAAGTATATAATGTTTCATCTGAAAAACAGAATGTAGAAGTAAAATTCCAGACAAATGCATCAGTGGAGTATGAGGTTTCTCAAGAGTGCAAGGAGTGGATTTCTGTTGTAGAGACAAAGGCGTTGGAGGATCAGGTTCTGATTCTTGCAGTTAAGGAGAATACTGGTTTTGATGAGAGGAGCGGTATTGTGCTTATAAGGATGGAACAAAGCAATTATGCTGATACTGTAAAGATTATCCAGCAGCATAAAGATACCTTGTATGCATCAGAGAAACTGTTCAATGTTGTAAAAGAGGGAGATACAATTGAAGTTAAAGTATTTTCAACACTTGAGTATGATACTGAAATTCTCAATGACTGGATTACAAGCATTTCTACTAAGGCTCTTGCTGAAAAGACACATGTTTTTGACATTGCGTCCAATTCGGACGTTCAGGGACGAAACGGATACATTGTATTCAAATCCAAAACTACTGATCATAAAGATACATTAGTTGTAAATCAGAACGGTTCAGGAGGATATATTTGGTATAACGGTATTGCGGCATCAAAGAGTGTTCCTGGAAGCGGTACAGAGGGGGATCCTTATATTATCCATACAGCAAATGACTTGCAGTGGCTCATTGACCAGGCGGATTATGCAGGAGAAGCTACATATAAGGAGAACGGTTATGATATGTTCAAGACCAATCTTACTATAGGCAAATATTACAAACTCACCCATGATTTGACTATTGATAGTGATTATGATGTTGTTGATGCCAGCGGTAATGTAATTGAAGCAAAAGGATGGACTCCAATCGGTTCCGGTTATGAGAAGGAGAGATCTAATAAATTTGATTCTTTCTGCGGCAATTTTGATGGAGGTGGCCATACAATCTATGGTAAAATGGTGCCGGTACACAATTCATTATCTAAAATTGGTGTTCAATTTTTTGGATTCTTCGGTTTCTTGGACAGTTATTATAACAGCCATGAGGATATAAATTTATATGCAAATGTTAAAAACCTCAATATGGATGTTGTATTGGAGTGTGATGTAGAGGCTACCACAATTGATTATGTTGGAACAGCAGCCATAAATGTTGGAGCTATTGCAGGTTTTGTATATCCAATGGATACAGAAATCAGTAACTGTAATGTAAGAGGTACTATTAAGGGCGGTACATCTACAGGTACCACTATGGTAAGGACTGCAGTTGGAGGTCTTGTAGGATATTTCCAAGGTAAAGGTATTATCAATTGCCATAATTACAGCACTGTTATAGGCGGTTATACTACAGGTCCATGCGATCAATCTTATGTAGGTGGTATCACAGGAGCTGCTTACTCCAGTTCAGTTGCCATTACAAACTGTACCAACAACGGACCAGTTACAGCAGGAAGTTCACTTTATGAGAATCTCACTGGCGGTATAGGTGGTTGGATAGCGAACGCCAATATTTCGAATTGCCATAATTATGCACAAATAACAGGAGGTGATGTTACTTATGATGGCGCTTATGACAGATATTCTTCACGTCCTATTCAGTATATTGGAGGTCTAGCAGGATATTGTATGGACGGCTCTACATCAAATTGTTCAAATACCGGCACTATTATATCAGGTAATTTGGCAGTTGTTGATGAAGCATATCAGGCAACAAATTCAGAATTGAATATTGGAGGTATAGCTGGTACATGTTTTACATCAATAGAGAATTGTGTTAATAAAGGAAAAATAATTGTAAAATCGGTAGAGAATGTAATGGTTGGAGGTTTGGCAGGACAAGCCGGCAGAACCGGTATTTCCAAATCTGATAACTACGGTTCAATTGAATTTTCAGGCGAGGTGAGAGATTGTAAATTGGGAGGTCTGTTTGGTAACTGTGAAGGTTATTTTGATCTTGTTGACTGTACAAATTACGCAGATGTAACTGGTCCAAAAGATATTAAATATTCTTATACAGGAGGACTTATAGGATATTCAGGTACAAGGAACATTATCCGCAGTATCAACAAAGGTAATGTTACAGGTGCAGGCGCAAATCTGGGTAATGGATTTTCTTATATTGGTGGCCTTTTGGGGTATCACTCCTATTCAAATTCATTGGTACAAGACTGTATTAATGAGGGTAATGTATCTGCCGTTGACAGTAAATTTGCCATCAATATGGGAGGTATTGCAGGTTATATTTATAATGACACCAAAATTTTAGGAAGTACCAATAAGGGTACAGTCAAAGGCGCCAAAGCATTAAGATGCAATATCGGAGGACTTGTTGGTCATTTGCCGCATGTTGGCATTATTGAAGGAAGTATAAACGAAGGTGCCGTGATTGGTGGAGCATCAATCTATGAATATGTTTCTGATCCTGTAAGATATGACCAGACAGCCAATACCGGAGGTATAGTGGGATTATTGAGCAGCGAGTCAATAATTAGAGGAGCAACTGTAAATAAAGGTTCAATAACTGCGGGATATTCAATTTATGGGCACACAACTTATACAGGAGGCATTGCCGGTTATGTTTTAAATAATACAGCAACAATTTGTTCATGTACTAAAAATGAAGGTGCACCTGGATTGCCTATATACGGTAGTGGTGTTGCCCCAAAAACTGAAGATTCTTCTTGTACAGCACATTAAGGTCTTTAGTATCAAATAGAAAGAGCCGGATCAAATCCATTTTGATCCGGCTTTATTATGTAGATTGTCCTGTTTTGAGGTGTTTTCCGGGATATTTGCCCTCTACAGTTGTAAAAAAAAGAGGAACCATTTCTGATTCCTCCTTTTGTACCTTGTGTTACAAGATTATTTCTTTTTGTAACGGCTGTAGAACTTGTCAACTCTACCTGCAGTGTCAACCAATTTCATCTTACCAGTGTAGAATGGGTGAGATGTGTTTGAAATCTCCATTTTCATTACTGGGTAAGTTACACCGTCAATCTCAATTGTCTCTTTAGTGTTTACACATGAACGTGTAATAAATACGTGGTCGTTTGACATATCCTTGAAAGCTACAAGGCGGTAGCTCTCGGGATGAATACCTTGTTTCATTTCGTTAAAAATTTAAATGGTTAGTTTTTCAGCGCGCAAATGTAAGAATTCAATTTGTGAATACCAAAATTTTAACACTAAAAATCATATTTTTTATAATTAATCTCTGTTAGCAAACTTCGCAAGGAGTTTAAGTATCTCCAAATACAGCCAAACAAGGGTAACAGTGATGCCAAACGCGCCGTACCACTCCATGTATTTAGGGGCACCTGCAGCCGAAGCCTGTGTTATAAATTCATAATCAACAAGAAGACTGAATGCTGCAACTGCAACAATTACAATGCTGATTCCTATGCTCAATGGACTGCTGTTGTGAAGCATGCTCAAGTTAACTCCAAATAGGGATACAAGCCAGCTCCCAAGGTAGAATACCATGATAGAAATCAAGGCAACATGAATCACTTTCATGAATCTGCTGTTAACCTTAACAAGGCCTGTGCGGTATACAGAAAACATTACTAATGCGGTTACAAGTGTAAGTGCAACAGCATTTATTACAATATTAGGTGCTGTAAGGGCAAACTGTTCGTTGAAGATTGCTGAAATGCCACCAAGGGCAAGACCTTCTCCTGCCGCATAGATAGGGGCCAGGTACTGTGCTGCCTTTGGCTTGAATGAGATGATCATTGCCATAATGAATGCGCCAATGATGCCTCCCCACATCCAAGGAACAATTGACTGTGGACTAACTGCGTTATAATAAAGTTTCCATGTGTATGCAGCACCTGCTACAACCATTAGAAGCATAAGCAATGTTTTGGTTGCTGTACCTCCAACTGTCATTACACCTGTGTTGCCGTAAACCACATTCTCTTTTCTGAATACATTCTCATTCAGTACTGGATTTGCCATAATTCTAAATGTTTTATCCGCTAAGGGCGGGTTAATAAAAATCTGTCGGGAAGAAAATTATTTAATTCTGAAAAGCTGCTCCTCCTCATATAGAAGGGCTTTCTTTGCTTTTCTGATCCATTTCTGCTCCTCTACCTTAATATGCTCTTTAATATCGTGCCAATCTCCATTTCCTGCCACAAAGTCAACCAGAACCTTGTCTCCAAGCAGCAATTCTATTGCTGTCTTGTCATTTCCTGCCTCATATTTTCCGGGGCGGAACTCAAACTCTGCACAATTGTCATGCAGAAACCTTATCACGCGCAAATTGTGTGCCAGCGCATGATACTGCATGTTTGGGTTAGGAAGGAACTGGAATCCGAAGCAGCACTCATCCTTCCATTTGTGGAAAGTTGGGATAAAACGCATCCATCTCACATAGATTCCCTCATCAGCAATAGGACATTTTGGGTCATTCCAGCCCTGCAATCCATTATCTTTGCAGTATCCCGACAGTGATTCCATATATGGTGCTCCAAACATCTCAAACGGACGGGTAGTTCCCCTGCCTTCACTTACATTGGTACCCTCCCAAAGGCACTGCCCGCTATAGAAATGAGCGGTGAAAAGGCCTGGAAAGTTTGGAGAAGGAGGGATGCTCCATGGCATAAGGTCTCTGTTTACCGCTGATGCCTTGTATGAAATGATGTGCAATGGGAATTTTGCATTAATCTCATTATAAAGCATATAAGCAATCTCACCAAATGTAAGTCCGTGACGGTGCACTATTCCCTCTATTCCAATAAATGAACTGTATCCGGGCTTAAGGGCTGTTCCTTCCACTTGTCTTCCTGCAGGGTTTATCCTGTCTATGATATATACTGGAAGGTCAATCTCATTGGCTTTCAAAACCTTGAAAAGGTTGAAGAGGGTACTCAAATATGTATAGTATCTGCATCCCACATCTTGAAGTTCAACTATTAGGGCATCAATCTCCTGCAAGTCCTTGAGGCTTGCAGCCAATGACTCCTCCTTGCTGCCATACAAAGAAATAAACTCAACTCCCTCAAGCAGCTTGCTGTAGCCGTCCCCGCTATTTAATTTTACCTGGTCCTGAAGCTCTCCAAACAGGCCATGCTCCGGCATGAACACTTTAGTAAGCTTTCCCATCTTTGCCACACTCTCAAACAGGTACTCCCCACGCTCCGGATTCCATGCTGTCTGATTGCAAAGCACTCCCAATTTGCCTCTCTTTAGTACAAGATCGGGCTGCTCATAAAATGATGTTGTTCTGAATGAAAACATATTTATTTATTTTTTAAATCAAAATACATAAGACGAGTTGTGATAACATTATCTTTAACTAGAAAATATTGTTTTTCCTCATCTTCATTTTTATGTAAAAACTTAAATCCGTTTTTTTCATAAAACTTGAGCGTTCTATGATCATTATAAGCATCTACAACAAGAAAACGGCAACCTGTTTTATTGTCTTCTGCTCTAAACCAGTCTTTTATAAATCTCACCAACTGGCTTCCCAGTTCCTTTCCCTGAAAGTCTTTATTTATACCAATTCTACCTATTAAAGCAGCAGGATAGCTTCTTCCTCTTTTAGGATTTTGTATAGATCTGTTCAATTTGTTTTTTGTTGATGCCTCCAAGTACGTAGTTTTAATACTGTCATTTGCCAGTGTAAATTGAGCAACAATTTTATGAGGTTTTTTCTCTGTAATCCAGCAATAAGTTTTTCCCATAAGTTCATCTGCATATTTTTTTGCATCATTACGGAAAAAATCGTCCAGATCTTCATTTCCACAGCAAAAACGTTCACAATTTTCTACAACCTCATCTGACAATTGTATCATTACACAATCGTCATACAACGAAAAGTTATTTTTCATTTCTGTAGAATCTAGAATGTGAATGACTTGGATTTTTTCATCACATCTTTAATGCGTTCTGCTTCTTTATCTGAAAGCTTTGGAGTCTCATTGTGACTGTTGGCATCTGCCGCAGATACAAAATCCACCGCACATTGCCCTTTCAACACAGGAATCATTTTTATCGACATTGCCATAATTAAAATATTTAAGATTTTAGTTTTACAAAGA
This sequence comes from uncultured Bacteroidales bacterium, assembly GCA_937901105.1. Classification (GTDB taxonomy): domain Bacteria; phylum Bacteroidota; class Bacteroidia; order Bacteroidales; family UBA932; genus Egerieousia. Next base: position 6,294 of record CALCHD010000017.1, read on the forward strand.
TAGTTCTAAAATTATGATAATAAAACTTTATTTACTTACCAATTGCTCCACATTCAACAAGTTTATTGATCCAACTTTGTGAATCCTTATGTGCCAAATCTGCATCAATTCCATATCTGTTCTGCAAAAATTCTGCCGCATCTTCTGCAGTAAATTCTTTATTGCAGAACTCTTCCCACATTGCAGCAGCGCTCTCGTTGAATGATATTATTCTGGTCATCTCCACGCCGTGAGTCCCTTGTTTAACTATTACTTTCTCACCGGCTATCTCTCTTAAAATGTAATTGTTGCTTAATTTCATGGTTCTTTTGTTTGGTGCAAAGATAAGCAACGGCGTTAAATTTATTTGTTTTTTAAAAAAAAATTTTCCTAACTTTGTAGTGCAAATGGTTCCCAAAAGGCTTTATACTGCCTCAAGGGAGAATAGGGAATCCGGTGAGAATCCGGGACAATACCTGTTGCTGTGAATTCCATTCCTTACGGAATTTGATTTTACTGAACTCTTTGCCACTGGCGCAATTGACGCTGGGAAGGCTCGGTAAAAGGAATAAGTCAGAAGACCTGCCACTTTGCTTTATACGATTTTGGCCTGCAGGTTACGGGTGAGAATCAAAACAGTTTTTTATCCGTATTATATAGCAAAGTAAGGTAGAGCAGGCCGGCTTATTATATTTATTTCTCTACCCCAACTTTAATGATTATTGCACAGCTAGTCAATTTTGGACTATTGATGTATTGGTCATACATAATATTTTCAGATAAAGATGTTTTGAGTTTTCCGTTTCTGCAGACCGCTGAACAGATTTAACTCAAAACTTTTTTATTATGGAAAAGCAAATTTATGAATCACCTCATGTAGAGGTTCTGGAAATTGAAGTTGAACAAGGGTTTGCTGCAAGTAACGGGGCAGGAGAGTCTCCTTACGATATTTGGCCCAGTGGATTTTAGTCTTTAATTTAAATCGATTGCAGTTATGAAAAAGATATTCAGCCTACTTGCTATAGCTTCAATATTCGCATTAGTATCATGCGAAATGAACGAAAATGATCCTGTAAGATCAGTTGGTGACGGATTTGTGTTAAGAGGTAATGTTGCATCCCAAACCAAAACATCATTTGGCACTCCTGGTGCAGAAACTATTCCTTTCTTATGGGATGAAGGTGATGTGATTTATGTTAATGGAGTAGAAAGTAATCCTTTGGCAGAAGGAGGAGCTACTGCTGAATTCACCTTTACCAGTGGTTCTGTTGCAGAAGGTGATGATGTGTTCTATGGTTATGTTGATGGCAATAATGTAATCACTTTGCCTCTACAGACTGGACAATCAAAAAATATTGATGGTGATTTCGGTTATGCTATTGTAGATGCTAATAATGAATTTACACTCAATCACTACACATCTTATATTTGGTTGGATTCCTATTCTGATGATGTTGATTCTCCTGTTACAAAGGTTGTCATTTCTGCGGAAAATGATATTGTAGGTCTGGCAGAATTCAATACTGCAAATAAAACCTTTGGAAATATATCATCTTTTGATCCCGATGATGATTTGTTGGCACAAACTAAATCAATTGAGATTGAATTTTATAATGAAAATAATGATCCAGAAGCTAAATCACTTTTAACAGGAACTTCAAATACAGAATTTTGGGCACTGGCTGTTACTTTTCCTGTTACAACAGGGAGTGTAAGGATTGATTATCATTTTGATAATGGTAAAATGGCAACATTCACTTATCCTTCCAACACACTAGAAAGTGGTAAAACATATAAGATATCACAAGAGATTACCAATGACGATTTGTATGAGTTGAGAGTGTTGACATTTGAGGATGATTCAGAAAGTACTTATTGGGCCGACCTTATTGCACCAGAAGATTCTCAAAATTATATGGAATCAGAATTATTGTATCCATTTGATCATCCATATTCATGGTATGATGAGTACACTAAATTAAGACATGAGTTTCCTTTTAATTATGAAACATATGCAATTATGGGTGGAGGATATGTTATTTCCCAATATACTGGCACTATGGAAAATCTTCAAAATGCGAGTGATATTTATGATTATCAGATAAGCATACCTTTGTCAAGTGGTCATAATGGATCTCAAAATTATTGCATAGGATATCACGACAGTGCAATTTCTCTTGATGATGAACTTAAACCAGCCTTATCTTTTGCGGATAATATCCCAAGGGTTATTGATCATATGTATGTAACAAATGCTTCTGTTACCATGTATTGTATGCTTTATGGCAATGGTTTTTCCAATTTATTTGATGAGGATGATTACCTAGATATTGTTGCAACAGGTTATGTTGGAGAAGAAAAAGGCAAAACCATCAAGTTCAGGTTGGCGGAAGGATCAGATTTTAAGGTTGATGAATGGGTAAAATGGGATTTGAGTTCTTTAGGTGCAGTTACAAAAGTTGTATTGCATATGGAGGAATATCAGATAGGCTATGATATGTGGTATTGCACTCCAATGTATTTCGCATTCGACGATGTTGCAGTAAGATTTGAAGAATAATTCGTCGGGAAAATGAAAAAGTACTTTTTATATATGATGGCGGTTGTATTGGTTGCCTCATCCTGTAACAAGGATGAGGTGATCACTACCACTGTAGATGATTTCTATAGGGCTAGGACGGAGAGCTCCAAGGCAGAGTTCAGTAGGGTCTTTGAGTATACCCCTGCTCCTGGTCAGTTCATAAATGAGACAAAGACTGGTGGCTTTGATGGCTCACAAACTACACCTCAGGCCGCAATTCAGTATGCACAGCAGAGGATGAAGGATGATCTGTTTGTATCGCTGGGCGGCTTTGGTGGGTATATTGTGGTAGGTTTTGATCACAGTATTGACAATGTTCCAGGGTATGATCTTGCAGTTAAAGGAAACTCATTCAAGGGATCTTCAGAACCCGGAGTTGTATGGGTGATGCAGGATGAGAACGGAAATTCTCTTCCCGACGATACCTGGTATGAACTCAAAGGGTGTGAGACCGGGTTCGACTGTACCATTCAGAATTATGAAGTTACCTATTTTAGACCTTCTTCCCCTGGGCAGCCTGTAAAATGGCGCGACAATAAAGGTTCTGAAGGGGAGATAGACTACCTTAAAGCGTTCCATACACAGGAGTATTACTATCCTTTATGGATTAAGGAGGAGAGCTATACATTAAAGGGTACATGTCTTGAAGCACGCAATTATGACCAGAGCGGCAAAGGTTCGTATTGGATAAATCCTGAATATGATTGGGGTTATGCAGACAATTACAGTCCTGAGGATTTCAGTAAGGAGGGACCTGCTGAACTGGAGGCCTGCAATCTTTTTGATCTGTCCAATGCAATTGACTCAAATGGAGCTGCAAAAGAGTTGAAGTTTGTGGATTTTGTAAAGGTACAATGTGCTGTAAATACCAAGAGCGGATGGCTTGGTGAGGTTTCAACAGAAGTATTCAATTTCTTGGATGTAAATATGATTAATTCATCTATCTGATGTATATAATTAGATTGTTATTTAAGTATTCATTGCAGTTGCTCCTGATTGTGGGGGCAACTGCTTGCATGAAATGGGAGTATGGAAATCAAGAAGATATAACACTTCCTGCCCATGGCCTTTTCATTACCAATGAAGGAAATTTCCAGTATGGCAATGCTACTCTGTCATTTTATGATCCAGTTTCAAAAACTGTTGAGAATGAACTGTTTTTCAGGGCAAATGCAATGAAGCTTGGAGATGTGGCCCAATCTATGGTTATAAGGGATGGAGTAGGCTGGGTTGTTGTAAATAACTCACATGTAATTTTTGCAATTGATATCAATACAGGAAAAGAGATTGGCAGAATTGTTAATCTTACCTCTCCACGCTACATACATTTTCTTTCTGATGAGAAAGCGTATGTTACCCAGATTTGGGACAACAGGATTTTTATAGTAAATCCATCCACATTTTCCATCACAGGATATATTGAGTGTCCGAATATGACTATGGAGCAGGGTTCAACAGAACAGATGGTTCAGGTTGGCAAGTATGTTTATACTAATTGCTGGTCTTACCAGAACAGGATTCTTAAGATTGATACTGAAACAGATAAAGTGGTTGATGAACTTGAGATAGGAATACAGCCAACATCCCTTGTGCTTGACAAGAACAACAAGATATGGACAGTTACTGATGGAGGTTATTCAGGAAGTCCTTACGGCTATGAAGCCCCTTCATTGTATAAGATAGATCCCCAGACATTTACTGTAGAAAGAAGTTTCAGGTTCAGTCTTGGTGATGCTCCATCAGAAGTGCAGCTGAATGGGGATGGCAGCAAACTGTACTGGATAAATGATGATATCTGGGAGATGGACGTTGATAAAGGCACTCTTCCCCCAAGACCTTTTATTGCTGCTAAAGGGACAATTTACTATGGCCTTACTGTAGATCCTGTCAGTGGAGATGTTTACGTTGCTGATGCAATTGATTATCAGCAGCAGGGACAGATTTTGAGATATTCGTCGGGAGGAGAATTGCTTGACAGTTTTTATGTGGGAATTATCCCTGGAGCATTTTGTTGGAAATATTAATCAGAAGGGTATGAGAAAATTAACAATATTATTTGCAGTATTGGTATTCCCGACAGTCTTGATGGCACAGTCCGGCAAGGATACAACTCACAGATGGCATTTCAGAATAAATGAAGTTAGTGTTGTAGCCTCAAGACCCATGAAGGAGATTGGAGTTCAGAAGACAGAGTTTGATTCTGTAAAGCTGAAGGAGAATATAGCTCTTTCAATGGCTGATATACTTACTTTCCATTCCCCGGTTTTTGTAAAGAGTTATGGAAGGGCAACACTTTCAACTGTTGCTTTTAGAGGTACATCACCGTCACATACGCAAGTTACCTGGAATGACATGAAGATCAATAACCCAATGCTGGGAATGACTGATTTTTCTACAATTCCATCATATTTTATTGATGATGCTTCTTTATTGCATGGAACATCTTCTGTAAATGAGACAGGAGGAGGATTGGGAGGTGCAGTAAAGCTGGCTACTAAAGCTGCTGATCAGGACGGCCTTGGAGTGCAGTATATCCAAGGAATTGGATCGTTCAATACATTTGATGAATTCTTGAGAGTGCTTTGGGGAAATGAAAAATGGCAAAGTTCTACAAGAATTGTCTATTCATCATCTCCCAATGACTACAAATACCTTAATCACGACAAAAAGGAGAATGTGTACGATGATTATGGCAACATTGTGAGCCAGTATTATCCTGTTGAGAGAAACAAGAGCGGGGCATATAAGGATATGCATATCCTTCAGGAGATGTATTATAATAATGGTAAAGGTGACCGTTTTGGCCTGAATGTATGGTATTTGAATTCTGACAGGGAGCTTGCAATGCTTACAACAGATTATGGTGATGAGAGGGATTTTGAAAACAGGCAGAGGGAGCGCACTTTAAGAAGCGTAGTCTCATGGGACCGTTATGGCAGCAATTGGAAAGGAGGTCTTAAAGGCGGATATATAAATACCTGGATGGCCTATGACTATAAAAGGGATCCGGGTAATGGAACACTTACCTCTATGATACGTTCAAGAA